>CAYHEL010000215.1:0-4720 GCA_964355415.1 uncultured Verrucomicrobiota bacterium
GTCGTTATGTCATCGAGGAAAACGATCCATTCCTGGTTGAGCAAATCCGGGCCGCCGGGGGCGACGTCCCGTGGAACCCTGAGCCTTACCGGATGGGAGAACTCACGGTTGATCGCGTGCGTCGTATTCTGAAGGGCGATGCCACTCCCGAAGCGCCCCCCCCCAAGGGACGCTCTCCCAGGTTATGCAATGCCTGCCCGCATGGATACGTTTTTGACATCCTCAAGAAGCATGACTGTATTGTGTCGGGAGATATAGGATGCTACACGCTTGCCGCTCTACCCCCGCTCGAGGCCATGGATTCCCAAATCTGCATGGGGGCCAGCATCGGCATCGGCCTGGGACTTCGCCATGTGCTCCCTGAATCGGAAGCACGACGGGTGGTGAGTGTCATCGGAGACAGCACCTTTATGCACAGCGGACTGACCGGCGTCGCTGAAATGGTCTTCAACCCGCCCCCGACGGGGCACGTTCTGATTGTGTTGGACAACCTCACCACGGCCATGACCGGTCAGCAGGAACACCCCGCAACGGGACGCCGTCTGAATCACACGCCGACAACACGCATCATGATCGAAGATGTGGTGCAGGCCATGGGTATTAAGAATGTAACGGTGCTGGATCCGGTGCGGCAGACGGCCGAACTTGAAACCACACTCCTCGCCGCGCTGAAAACCAATGAACTGACTGTCATTGTCGGGCGTCAGCCCTGCCTTCTCGCCGCCGGACGTATCCGCTCCTACGAGCAAAAAGGGTAGCAAGTAGCTGCGGATCAGGAGATCAATGAAAATAGAAGAACCCATCAACATACGGATTGCCGGACTGGGCGGAATGGGAATTCTGAAGTGTTCACACATTCTGGCCAAAGTCCTGTTTCGTGCAGGTTATGATGTCAAACTTGCCGAGGTTCACGGAATGAGCCAGCGCGGGGGCTCGGTCACCAGTGATATCCGGTTCGGAAGGACGATTCTGAGTCCCATGATTCCCAACGCTGAAGTGGATTTTCTACTCATTCTGGCCCCTGAAGAAATTGAGCTGCATCGCCCCTCCTTGCGCCCTGGCGGCGTCTTGCTCAATGCGCTGACGTTTGATACCGTCGCCCTCCCAAACCGTAAGAGCCTGAACATCGCCATGCTCGGAACCCTCAGCGGCTACCTCGACATACCCCTCGAGTCCTGGCAACAGACAATTCTGGATAGTTTTCCCCAGAAACTTCACGCCATCAACGCGGAGTCATTTACCACAGGACGTAATCTTGCCCCAGGAGGTGCCCGATGAACGAGAGTCCCATTCACCCCGACAGTTACGCTGACTTCCTTTGCCCCGATGAGTTGCAGCGCATTCAACTCCATCGTCTTCAGGTGATTGTGCAATCCGCCTATGATCATGTCCCCCTGATCCGGCAACGCATGGATGAGCAGGGACTCAAGCCTCGGCATATCAAGTCCCTGGCCGACACGGCTAAACTGCCGTTCATGCAGAAGACCGATCTGCGCGACACGTATCCCTACGGCCTGTTTGCAAGACCGATGAAAGACGTGGTTCGTCTGCATGCCTCCAGCGGCACCACAGGCAAGCCCATCGTGGTCGGGTATACACGGGATGACATGAAAGTCTGGAGCAGTGTGATGGCCCGCACGTTCTGCGCCTGCGGATTAAGCGAGCACGATGTGGTTCAGAATGCATTCGGCTATGGACTCTTCACCGGAGGTCTCGGGGCCCACTATGGAGCGGAAGCCCTGGGCGCGACTGTGATTCCCATCTCCGGGGGGAACACGGAACGGCAAATCATGGTTATGCAGGATTTCGGAGTCACCGCCATCTGCTCCACCCCCAGTTACTTCCTCCACCTGATCGAGGCGATTGAGGCCGTTGGAACGGGTTTCAAGGATCTGAAATTGAAGATCGGCGTCTTCGGCGCAGAGCCCTGGACGGACGGGATGCGGGCCCACATCGAGGAGCGGATCCATATCAAGGCCTACGACATCTACGGGTTGACCGAAATCATCGGCCCCGGGGTCGCCACGGAATGCGCCCTGCAGTCCGGGCTCCATGTTTTCGAGGATCACTTCCTCATGGAAATCGTGGACCCTAAAACCGGCCGGATCCTGCCTGACGGCGAGGAAGGCGAACTGGTTCTGACGACACTCAGCAAACAGGCCATTCCCATGATCCGGTATCGGACTCATGACATCACCTCCATCATTCCCGAGCGCTGTGCTTGCGGGCGAAGCATCCGCCGGATCAACCGGATCAGTCACCGCAGTGATGACATGATGATTATCCGTGGCGTGAATGTGTTTCCTTCCCAGATTGAGGCCGCCCTGCTGAAAGTGGAAAAATCGCTCCCTCATTACCAGATTGTCCTGAGCCGCAGGGAAGGTCTGGATCAACTTGAAGTGCAGGTGGAAGTAACCGGGGACATGTTCCGGGATCGGGTCAGCGCCCTCGAGCAACTCCAGAAGAAATTTTCACACGCCATCGAGCATGTCTTAGGACTGCGGGCCCAAGTCCGCCTCGTGGAACCCCAGTCCATCGCCCGGAGTCAGGGCAAGGCCAAACGCGTGATTGATCAACGAAAAGAAGGGGCTACACCATGAAACTCAAACAACTCTCAGTATTTCTGGAAAACAAACCCGGACGCCTGAGTCAGCCGTGCAAGGCGCTCGCCGAGGCGGGCATCAATATCCTGACCCTATGCCTGGCCGACACCGAGCAGTTCGGGATCCTGCGATTGATGGTCAAGGAGTGGGAAAAGGCCAAATCCGTATTGGAACAGACCGGATGCGTCGTCAACGTCAGTGATGTCCTCGCCATCGAGATTCCTGACCGCCCCGGCGGCTTGGACTCGATCCTCTCCATGCTTGAACCCAATGCGATTAACATCGAATACATGTATGCCTTCACATTGAAGCGGGGAAACAATGCGGTTCTGATTGCCCGGATTGAAGACGCTGATCGCGCCATCACAATCCTTCGCCAGAAGGGGATCACGATCCTGAACAGCACCACGTTCCATACGCTTAACCTGGTTTAACCTGCATGAAAATTCTGAACTTCGGATCCATCAACATTGATCTCGTCTACCGTGTCCAGCACATCGTGAGGCCGGGTGAAACGCTCTCAAGTCTTTCGGTCTCCCGATTTGCCGGAGGAAAAGGGAACAATCAGTCCGTCGCCCTGGCACGAGCCGGAGCGCCTGTATTTCATGCAGGAAAAATCGGGAAAGACGGAGACTGGATCGTCAGCATGCTCAAGGATTCGGGCGCCCATGTCCGGTTCATCCGAAAGGATCGCGGGCCAACGGGTCATGCCGTCATTCAGGTGGCGGACAATGGCCAGAATTCAATTGTGCTTTTCCCCGGAGCAAACCGGATGATCACCCGCGGGGAAATTCGCGAAACTCTGGCTCACTTTGGGAAAGGCGATATTCTCCTGCTCCAAAATGAGATCAATGCCATCCCCGACATAATCAAAGCCGCACACAAGGCCGGCATGCAAATCTGGTTCAATCCCGCTCCCTTTGACCCCGTGATCCTCGACTATCCGCTCTCGCTCGTGGATCTGTTCATCGTGAATGAAATCGAGGCCGCCGATCTATCCGGAGCCAAGGCGGGGAAACCCGCCATGGCGGCCCTGACCCGAAAATTTCCGGCGGCGCAGATTCTCATGACACTCGGTGCCAAAGGAGCCGTACTCAAGAACGGGAACCGGGAATGGAGGGTCCCGGCGCCGAAAGTCAAAACGGTTGACACCACCGCCGCGGGCGATACCTTTATTGGATATTTCGCAGCCTCTCTAGTCAGAGGCCTGTCGCCTCAACAATGCCTCACGTATGCCTGCAAGGCAGCCGCATTGTCCGTCACGCGGAAGGGCGCCGCAGATTCCATACCTTACAAGAGCGAAGTGTTTGGGGAGATTCTGTCATGAGCATCAAGTTCAAAGATTATTACGAGATACTGGGCGTGCCCCGCACCGCCACGGCGGATGAAATCAAGAAGGCCTACCGAAAACTCGCCCGGAAATATCATCCGGATATCAACAAAAGCGTGGAGGCGGAGGCTCGTTTCAAGGAAATCGGAGAGGCCAATGAAGTCCTGAGCGATGCCGGGAAGCGGGCACGCTACGACGAACTGGGATCCAACTGGCAGGCTGGCCAGGATTTCCGCCCGCCGCCGGGCTTCGGAAACGTCCACTTTGAATATCAGAAAGCGCCCCGTGGAGGACGCGGATTCAACCCGCAGGATTTGGGCGGATTCAGCGACTTCTTTGAGACCCTCTTTGGAGGCCAGATGAGAGGACAGCCGTCAGGAGCCCAATTCGGCGGATGGGAGATGGGAGACGAGGAAGCCCCCCCCGTTGGGCAGGATCAGGAAGTTGCCATCACCATCAGCCTCGAGGAAGCCTACCATGGCATTACCAAGAGCATCAGACTGCAATCCCCCGAGGTCGATGTTCGTGGCCGAATTCAGTCCTCGAGCAAGACCTATCAGGTCAAAATCCCGGTCGGCATCACCGACGGCGCCCGAATCCGACTCGCCGGGCAGGGTGGACAGGGTTCCCGGGGCGGGGCGGTAGGCGACCTCTATCTGCGCGTGCAGATTGCCCCCCACCCCAGATTCAAGGTGAATGGCCATGACCTGGAAGTGGAATTGCCCATTACCCCGTGGGAAGCCGCGCTGGGGGCACCCTGTTTCCGGAGTTCGGGAGCTCGCTCGCG
>CAYHEL010000216.1:0-4714 GCA_964355415.1 uncultured Verrucomicrobiota bacterium
TCCGGATGGGCGATCTGATTTGCCTGGTTGGTCTGGATTTGCAACCCCTCGGCCGGCGCCGTGGCGATGGGAACCGCCTTGACGAACTTCTCACCCTGATTGATCAGGGCGATATTATTCATGGCGAGAACCGTCTTGATGGCCTGGATGGCTTCGGGGATGGTCAGTTCCGATTGACTGCGCAAGGTGATGGTGGCGTTGACCGCCGGCGCCTGAAGGAGGGTGCGCCCCGTGAGTTCCGAACAATAGTACTGCAGGACGAGATCCAGCGAGGTCGCGTTGAATTTGAGTTCCACCGTGCGGTTTGTATCGACTTTGGGCGTGAAGGCTTTGACGGGTGGCAGAGGCTTCAATTGTGCCTGTGCGGCAAGTCCGCAAAACAGGAGTCCTGCCAGCGGCGCCAGAATCGTCTGCATGAGTGTGATTTTACTGGGAAAGGACGTCATTTTTTGGGCCCTTGGTTTCGATTTTTTTATCAACACCTGTCGGCGGAACCCGGGAATAGGAGCAGTACACCACGAATCCGCCTCGTAAAACCTTCTTTTCATTGGGAGAAATCATCAACTCGCTCACATCTAAAATAACATCTTCCTTTTGCAGATCAAAGAGGAAACGGGTCAGGGATTCGAGTTTCCCATCCCATTTGCAGTTGACAGAGACCTCGTACATGTTTCCCCTGAGGGTCTCTTTTCCGGCCTCCCGGCTGATCAGGTTAAGTCCATTGGCCTTGGCCAGTCTCTCGATCAGGATTTGCAGATCTGTGGTGACGTCCTTGCCCTGGGGATGGGTGGGTAGTTTCTTCTTCTGCTCCGCGAGTTTGGAATCCCATTTCGGGGCCTGTGAAATCAAGCGTTTCAGGTTCGTCACCTGACGCGCGGCGTCCTGTTTTTTGCTGTTCAGAGAGTTCCATTCCTTGAGTTGGGGATCGACGAGAAGGTAGGTGACACCGGCCAGCGCCACAAAACCAGTGATCCAGATCAGTGCCATTTCCCGGGATGAGACTTTCATGGCTTTTCACCTCCGGGCAGGGTGCAGATGATTTTGAAGGATTCCTTTCCTCCGGCGGTGTGCTGGGTTCTGGGGAGTTCGGTGGAGACAAAGAGTTCCGACCGTTCCAGATCCTTTTTGAAGTCGGCCACCAGGGAGTAGGCATCTGCCTCGCCGGTCATTTCCAAGGTCTTGCTCTTGCGGTAGTTAAACTGCCGGAGCTCAATTCCCGGGGGGAGCCGGTCGCAGATTTCCCGCAGGCACTCCAACCCGGAGCGGGAGCGATCCATATATTTGATCAGCTCCTGCGTGCGATCCCGTATCGCCCTGACCTTATCGGCGGGCTCCTTAAGGGTGGTCAGTTCCGTTTCCAAGGAGGAGAGACTTTTTTTCTGATACTGGATACCCCCAAACAGTACAAGCATTCCTACGAGCCAAAGGCCCGCAACCAGGGCGGTTGAGAACAACATGCGGCGCCGGGTGATCCTCGCATTTTCAGCCTCCATCCAGGCAAGGGGCGCCAGATCCATCATGCCGCGGGTTCGGCGTTCAGCCCGGCGAAGAAGGCCTTCCGCCAACGGGGGAAGCGAGTCAAGGGAATAGAGATGAGTGACCGTGGTCAGGTGGTTTTCGAATTGTTTGACCAGTCGTTCGGGGGGGGCGCCCTTGTGCCAGATGGAAATCTCGGTCAGGGCGCTACCACCCCGCTCCAAGTCCAGTCCGGCGAGGGTGTAAACCGTTTCCCTGGCGATTTCCTCGTCGATTTCCTCCGGCGGAAGATCGTCCATCCCGCTTAAGGATCGCACGGACACAGGCACACCGGTGGTGGTGACAATCATGTCGCAGGAGGCATCCTCCAGAATAATCAAGACTTGGGAACCGGTTTGATGGACCTTTCCTGAATCCTTGAGCAGTTGCCACCATCCCAGCAGGTTGATATCCACCCATTTGGGCTGTATTCCGGCCTCCCGCAAGGCATCGGCAAGCAAATTGACCGTATCCGTCCGGATCGCGCTCAACAGCAGGCGGCAACGTCCGTCATGGTCCGCCAGCAGTTCGTACGAGATGGATGATTCGTCAACGGGGAAGGGGGAGAATTTGTCGACCTGGAGTTCCGCCATACTGGCGAGTTCATCGGGATTGCCGGACGGCAGTTCGGCAATCCGTAGCAGCGCCCAGGAGGCCGGGATGCCGGTGCTGACCGGGGCCGGTAATGTGCCGCATTTCTCGCGGATATCGACAACCAGTCGATCCCGGTCACTTTGCAGACCGCCGAGAATATTTTTCTGATTCTCGCCGGGGTCAACTTCGGCCAGACGAGTGGTGACCGGCGAACGTTTGTCGCCCGTCTTGTGCAACGTGGCCCACTCCAGGGAGCGGGCTCGCACGGCCAAACTTGTCAGCGCTTTTTCCGCCATACCTTGCTCTTACTTGTTGATCGCCGGCATGGATGTCCCTGATATTTGGGTTCCCAGCATTGCCGTAATTTTATACTCGACGCCATACACCCGCCCCGTTGAGCGAATGCGTAGCACGGAGGAAGCCGTTCCCACGAGTCCTTTCAACCGCTGTTGTTCCTCCGGCGTCAGTCTCGCCAGATCCGGAACCCGGCGAAACAAATTGCCTACGTCCGTGAAAAAGTAATCTTCACTCATTTGCGAGCCGCCTGTCAAACCTTCTCTACCCCCGGTTTCCCGCTCGGCGATAATGGCATCCGCCAAAGTATCTTCAATTCCAGGCAAGGTCATCAGCACGCGTTTTGAGGCGGCGTTGATATTGACCTGTTCCCCCGTCTCCGGAATAGCGGTCAGTAAGTCGGCAATGCCGCTCATGACCGGACTGTTGGTTTCGCCTTCCTCCGAATAACCACCATATAGAATTGCATGTGTAAACCCTTTAATGAGAAGGAGTTCCTCGACGGTGTCCAGGTTTGCAGCCCCTGAGTTGGAGACTCTGTTTGAACTGGTCGAGAGCGACGTTGCGGCGCCTGTTTGACGGCTTGTTCTTCCTGACGTTTTTGAGCTATGGCCGCGGGCCTTGTAGGGCGGATCCAGACGGGAGTAGTAATCATCGGTCTCAGCGCCGTCCATATTGGGTTGATCATCCGGATCGCGCCAGTCGTTAAAGCAGTCGATCAAGCCGGGCCACAAGTCTTCGGGTACCCCGGTTAATTTAAAAATCCGCTCCCAGTCATCATCCCTGAGCGCATTGATATTCCGGAGCGCGGGTTCGGGCAGAATATCCAGAGTGAAAGAGCCTTCCCCCAGGGTTTCGGATATTCCCGTGACGGCATATCCCTGACGCAGGCGTTTGGCATCCGCGTACCACCATTTACCCCGCATGTCCTCGGAATCCAGCTTGCCCCTGACTTCCGTGCTGTGCGACAGCAGGGCCTGGGAGTATTCAATACCGGCCTTGGCCAGGTATTCCGCCTTCAGTTTCTTGCGGACGTAAGAAACGATTTTGGCCTCGATATGCATGTCATAGGCGAAGCCCCCGATCAGAACCGAGAGCAGGGCGATCACCCAGAGCACAATAATGAGCGCGGATCCCCGTTTCATCGCATTCCCCGTCTGGCGATGGGAATGTCCACCAGTCGCCGCATCTCAATGGGAGGGTCTCCTTCATTGAGGGGTTTGAGAAACAACGTGACTTCAACAAAACGGGGAAGGTGATTGGTGAGATCCCCGCCGGATTTGCAGGGTCCCTCCCATTCATCGAGCCATTCGATTTTGTCATCCTCAAAATTATTGGTGGCCACGCGAATCCCCATCCCGACCACGCGATCCGAAAGGATTTCGGGCTCAATCCGGTCGGGTTCGAAATCCTCGGGTTGCATGTATTCATCGCCCCAGGCGGTATAGACGGCGCCTTCATGGCCGTTCTTGTCACGACCAATGAAGAACCGGATATGGTGAAAGGTTTTGGACATCGTCGAGTCGGAGCCGACCAGGTCGGATCCTTCCTTGACCCAGGTCATACTGTCCTGGGCGTTATTCCCCATCCCGCTCTTCTTAAGGATCAGACCATCCTCCCCATTCCGGTATCGCGCCGAACGCAGGGCTCCGGTGACTTGCTCGATGACGAAATCGCCTGCATGCAGGTCTTTGCTCAGTTCCGTGCCCCGCTGCCAGGCCTTGCTGACCGACGCCAGCAAACTGAAGGCTGCCACACAAACCAGTGTCATGACGGCCAGCGCCACAAGAACCTCAACGAGGGTGAAGGCGCAGGAGAACGTTATAAATGAGGAGTGATGTCGGATGCCGGACGGCCGGAATGCCGAATGCCGACTTCCGATTTCTGGTTTCAGGCGTCTGGTGTCCGGATTCATCGTCTGATTACAGGCGGCTCAAGTCATTGGTGTAATAGAAATACGACGTCACTTCCTCAAACGCATCGCGGCCTTTGACGGACCAGGTTACCCGGTTGTGGATAACCACCAGATCCTCCTTTTCGGAATTGCGTTCAGAGGTGCGTTGGTAACGGTATCCCCTGGGATAGTCAATGGGGCCAACGGTGAGATTGATGGGTTTAAGATCCTTCTCCGTGCTTTTTTTTACCAGGAGGAGCGGGTATTCCAGTTCGCCTATTTCAAGAATACGACGGGCTTCATAATAATTCTTGGCGGTACGCACCACGGCCAAACAACGCGAGGTGGCCGTCATGAGTACCCCCGCCGCCACGGTCAGGATCGCCAGCGCCAACAGAACCTCAATCAAGGTCATCC
>CAYHEL010000217.1:0-4660 GCA_964355415.1 uncultured Verrucomicrobiota bacterium
TCCTGATACTCATCCACCAGAACATGGTCAAACCGCCCCCCGATCTCCTGAGCCATGGACTCCGTGCCAAGAAGGTGGAGCCAATACAGGAGCAGGTCATCGTAGTCCAAAACCCCGCGCTGCTGTTTGCGGATGACATAGTTGGTGAAAAGCGCTTTGAGTTGATCCTTGTACTCGAGACACCAGGGGTAGTGTTTAGTCAGGACGCTTTCCAACATTTCACAGCCGTTGACGCAACGGGAATAGATTCCCAGGCATGTGCCCTTGCGGGGAAAGCGCTTGTCGTTCC
The DNA here is from genome assembly GCA_964355415.1 of uncultured Verrucomicrobiota bacterium. Lineage (GTDB taxonomy): Bacteria > Verrucomicrobiota > Kiritimatiellia > CAIKKV01 > CAITUY01 > JAABPW01. Next base: position 290 of record CAYHEL010000217.1, read on the forward strand.
GCCCGAGATTCAATTCATGGCGCACCACGTTGAGCAAGTCACCGGCATCCGCCTCATCCATGACCGTGAAATCATCCGGAAGACCGGATTGCCGCGAATAGGTACGAAGAATCCGGTTGGCAATGGCGTGAAAGGTTCCGCCCCAGACCCGGCCGGTCATGCGGGCGTCATGCGTCGAGGCCGCCGCCGCGCGTTTGAGCATCTCCTCCGCCGCACGCCGGGTAAAGGTCATCAACAGGATCCGTTCGGGATTCACTCCCTGCGCGATCAGGTAGGCCACACGGTAGGCCAGAGTCTTCGTCTTTCCGCTTCCAGCACCCGCCACGACCAGCAGGGGGCCTGCGCCATGAATGACAGCCTGCCTCTGTTGCGGGTTAAGATCGGAAAGCCATTCCAGATTATCGAACGCCTGTTGAGTCATGGGTTAAGCCTATATCCATCGGGTTGAGCATCCTGACAGAAATCAAGGTGCTGATCAAGGACGGGGAATTCTTTCTGCTCATTCTCCCCTCGACATACGTCGCCTGGCTCAGCATAATTTCAAGTCATGCAACTGAAGGATCCATCATGAGCATTTCACGAAGCCCGATTCCCTCGTTGGCTCCACGATCTCTGAGGAAGGGTGAGCCCGGCATCATCCAGCGCTCCTTTCCCTTCGGTGAAAAAAATGTCTCACGCCTTTTCCGCGATGCACCCCTTGATCTCACGGTGACGATGAACGTTCACAATTCAACCCCGCCCATCGTGATCCTTCATACCGACATCCATGAGACCGGGCCGGGCGAATGGCACGACCTCCCTTTCACAACCCATGACAACAAGGTCTTCCGACTCACGCGGATCATCCCCCATTGCGGCCTCTACCGGTTCAGGATTAAATATTCGCTGGATGGCGGCGATCAGTGGTTCTGGGATCGCGTTCCCCATTCTTATGTTATGGTTGACCCTCCCTCCATGCGTCTGGTTCGCCTCTACACCTTGATTCCCAACGCCTCGGGAACCATCACGGACTGGAAACGGCTACTGCCAGGCATCCGGGATATGGGGTTCGATACCCTGCACCTCCTGCCGGTCTCGCACATGGGTTTTTCAAACAGTCCCTATGCCGCCGCCAATCTCTTCGATGTTGACCCCCGCTATCGCGATCCTGCCGATCTCCGAAGCGCACTGGAGCAGTTTGAAGACTTCGTTGAATGCTGCCGTTCTCACGGCATCCGGCTCTGCCTCGACCTCGTCTTGAATCATGTCTGTTCCGACAGCCAGATCGTCCAGGCGCGGCCCGACTGGATCGTTCCGGATGATATGGAGGCCGATGGGTTCAAGCGGGCGGGGTGCTGGCATATGCAAAGCTGGATCCGCTGGAATGACCTCGTTCCCCTCTATTATGATCATCCCGACACCTTTGCACGCCGTGACATCTGGGACTACATGCAGCAATACGCATCCTTCTGGTCGAACTACGCCGCCTACACCGGGGGCATGGTGCGATTCGACAACCTTCACAGTAGTAATCATGATTTCATCACCGACCTCAATCGCTCCCTGCGCAAGGACTATCCCGACTTGGCGATTCTGGGCGAGTATTTCACCGATGAACTCACGTTGGAGCGAACCGTTCCCGAGTGGGGCATCAATCTGCTGCTGGCGAACAGTTGGGAATATCCATTCGGGCCCCCGTTGCGCCACTACATCAGTTATCTGCACACGGTGTCCGGTCGATTGCGCCACTTGTGCGCCATCACCACGCATGACACCGGCGTGCCGGCCCAACTGTTCGGGTCTGATCGCTCGGCTTTGCCCCGTTACGCCATCTGCGCCCTCTACACCATGGGGCACACCGGCCTGGTGCAGGGGGTCGAAGCAGGCGTCACCGAACGCATTCCCTTTATCGGATCGATGCACACGCTCGATTTTTCGGCCAATCCGGTCTTTGTGGATTTCTTTGCGCGGGTGAATGCGTTGCTGGCGTCCTCCGAGACGCTCAGGCAGGGAGGGAACCTGACCTTTGTCGATTCTGGCCATGAGGCCATTCTTGGCGCATTCCGGCGCAACGTCAGCCCTCAGGATTCCAGTTACCTGTTACTTTCCAACCTCGACATATACCACGATCAAACAATCACTGTAAACCTTGCCGAGTGCGAACTCACATTCCCTCTCAAAATCAGGGATGTGTGGTCCGGCGAAACCATCCTGATCCAGGATCCTGCTGTTACTTTCACTCTTGAGCCCTGTGGAGTCAAAGTGCTTGAGTTCGTATCGAATACACCCTGAATTGGTCATAGTTATGTCACACTGCAAATGGATATACGGCCGTTGCCGACGTGTTGCCGGTACGGTCAATGATCAACACCGCCGAGGATGGTGGTTACTACCGTGTATGCTATATGTCGCGCTATGGGCCACCCCTCTCCCGGCCCGGATTGGCGAAACTCCCGAGAGATGCGCCGAACGCTATGTCTTGAAACAAACACCGGTGAAGTTTGCCAGGGGATTCTGGGACAAGGAGCAGTACTATGAGAAAAACGGAATCCAACTCTCCATCCGGTTCTTGCGGAGCCCAGAGGACGGACTGCGCGCGGACTATATCGAATACCGCCCGATCAGCACATCTGGCGTCACTCTGTCGGAGGTGAAGATTCATTCTCTTCTCAGCATCGTCTCAACCAACTGGTCGAAATTGCTCCCCCTGCCCCCTCTGACCCCGCCGACCAATGCCGTTCCGGATAGCACCAGGACGTTGGCACGCACATCCAAAACCAAGATTATCACACTGGAGCAGACCAGTGGCATTGAGGAAAAACGACTCAAGAAAGAGGCCGCTGAACGCAAGGCGCTCGCCGAGTTGATCGAAAATCGGAACCGGAAGATCGCGCATCTCAAGGATGTCATCGGCGTTACGATGATCCCCGGTACCAATTTCTGGCACACGGCGCACGCGTATGCCTGTGGCAACGACACCTGCCTGACCCTCTTTACCGAAGCTTACGTTAAGGCCTACGACCATCACATCGCATCAGAAAGAGCCCTTCAGAGAAAGGCTGCGGCCACTCCCCTGAAGGGATTTTAGTCAGGTGTTGTATATTTCACCCTTCCGGTAGGAGGCCCAGGCTGTCTCAAACCAGGCATCACTGTCCGTCATAGGTCGGCGTGGCGCCCAATGGGAGAGCACCGTTCCATTTCGTTGGGCGATTGTCTCCTGAACCTTGTCGCGGAAGTCGGGATTCTCCCCGGCGAAACTCCACTGGACTGGATCCAATTTGCCGTGGGCACGTTGGCCCGACGGATCAAGCACAATGCTCGATCCGCGGCTACCCACGCCGCTTTCGATGGCAAACAGAACGGCCTCGATATAGACCGCATGGGCGAAACAAAGCTGGCGGTTCTGAATGGCCTCGCAGAGATCTCTGGGCGTTGCGCCTGCGCAACCGGCGTTCTCCAGACGCTTCCACTGTGCCCAGGCATCCTGAGCGGCCTTGCGCAAGTCGTCTTTCGACCGGATATGTGCGGCCGAACGACTCATGCGTTTCTGGAATTCTTCACGCTCGACCCGCCAGTCGGTGACGGCAGGCTGTCCAATCAGTCCTCTGATTTCCTTAACGGCAAGCGATGCGGCAGACTGCAAGTCCCTGGGATCGCCGGACACACCGGCATACCGGGCCGCAATATAATCGGCGGCACGGAACCCCGCCACCTGGCCTGAATTCAACGCCGACCCGCCCGGACGATAGACTCCGTGTGATCCATTCACCTCGCCGACCGGGAACAAATGCTTTAGATTGGTTGATTCCCACCACAGGTTACCGGCCAGTCCCCCGTTGTTGTGTTGTGCACACACGGCAATTTCCAGCGGATCGAGCCGGATATTGATGCCATGATCCTTGTAAAGTTCAATGGCGCCGGGATTCATTTTTTCAAGCCGCTCGATCGGGGTTCCCAGCAGCGCCTTGGAATTCGTCAGGTACTGAAGCGCCTCGGAACTCAAATCCTCAAACCGGAAGCCTTTCGGGTTTTCCCTGAAATCCAGAAATACGCGGCGTCCCTTGAGGACCGTCTCGATATACACGAGAATATCCACAATCGAGGAACCGCCGGTGATCTTGCGGGAATCAAACGGCCACTGATACCCCTTGAGGAAGACCATGGAATTCATCTCGCCGGCCGAATTGAAATACCCGCCCATAAATTCACGGGCATCGCTCCTTCCGTCGGCGTCCGTGCTGATGAACCGCGGAACAACCTGCATATAGGTTCCGGAGACATTCCAACGGAACGCAATCGACGCCAGGCCGTACTGTGATTCGGGCAGACTTTGCGCCGCCGCGCCGGCCATGAGGCCCACGCCAATCGCCCCCGTGTGGATCTTGGGATACA
>CAYHEL010000218.1:0-4641 GCA_964355415.1 uncultured Verrucomicrobiota bacterium
CTGACACCATACCTGCGGCTCATGGCAACGATAATCCGATCGGCTGGATCCTTGTGGAAGTTTCCGGGCAACCTGGCACTGGCGATGACGTCTTGGGCCGACACTGGTTCAACCACAAGATTCGGATAGGACTTCGCCAAGCGGAACCACTCATCCATTTCCATGGAAAGTTCCAACTTACCCAATGCACTCTTTACGGCAATCTCCCATACCGAGATCACGGAAACACGAATGCCGCCGTTCTTTTCGGCCTGTTTGATGGCGAATGACGCCCGCTTGGAGAGTTTTGAAACGTCGTGTACCCACCAAAGCCAGACCTGTGTGTCTAGAACGATCATGAGTTCAGCCTTTTCTTTTGCGCACTTCAAGTTTGCCGACAGGTGTCTTACCCTGGTTGGCCCGACTACGGCGGCGCGAGCGTGATCTCGGGCCAACACTGTAACTTCCTGCCCCCTCCTTGACAGCCAGGGCATCCCACAGATCCGGCATGGGATCATTGAAATCCGCCGCCACAGCGAGAGGATGACCTCGAAGAGGATAGCGGTTCGCCTCCGGATTCATATCCCGGAACGGCGTGATTGCAACTATCGGCGACCCGTGGCGGATAACTACAATCTGTTCATGAGTCTTCATCACCTCGTCAATGACCGACGGCAGATGATTACGGGCATCCGAAATACTAATTGTCTTCACGGTTAACCTCGTTGTATTTTTGTACAATAAATATTGCACATATCATCGAGGTCGTCAATAAACAATGGGACTCCCTGTCCCCGTGAATTCCTTCGATTTCTTCCACAGGAGATAGATGGCGGGGTAAACCAACAATTCCATCAGGAACGAGGTGGCCAAACCGCCGACCATCGGCGCCGCAACGCGCTTCATCAGGTCCGCCCCGGTGCCCATGGACCACATGATGGGCATCAACCCCATCGAGGCCGCCGTCACGGTCATCAACTTGGGACGGATCCGTTTCACGGCCCCGTGAATGATCGCCTCGTGCAGATCATGCAATGTCTTCAACCGGCCCTCCCGCTTCGCCTCTTCATACGAGAGATCCAGAAACAGCAGCATGAAGACACCTGTCTCGGCGTCAAGTCCCATCAGGGCAATCATGCCCACCCAGGTCGCGATGGAAATATTATATCCCAGCGCATATAACAGCCAGAACGCACCGACCAGTGAGAAGGGCACCGCCAGCATCACCACCATGGCCTTGAAGGCGGACTTGGTGTTCATGTACAGGAGCACAAAGATCAATACCAGGGTCGCAGGCACGACGAGTTTGAGGCGCTCACGGACGCTGAGCATGTTTTCATACTGACCGCTCCAGGCCAGTGAATACCCCGTAGGCAACTTGAGTTCGCGTGACACCGCCTGCTTGGCGTCGTCGACATATCCCCCGATGTCGCGCCCTGCAACATCCACATACACATACCCCACCAGCAGGCCGTTCTCATCCCGGATCATGGCCGGACCCTTGTTCAACGTGATGTCGGCCAGTTCAGACATGGGCACCTGTATCCCGGCCGGAGTGGTCACCTTGATCCGCTCCAACTGATCCATGTCGGACCTGAAATCCCGGGCATACCGCAGGTTGATCGTGTAACGCTCTCGCCCCTCGACCGTGGTGGATACATCGAGGCCCCCAACGGCCGACATGATCACGTCATGGACATCGTTGATCGTCAGTCCATACCGGGCCAGCGACTCGCGCCGGGGCACAAAATCCACGAAATAGCCACTCGCCGTCCGCTCCGCAATCACGCTTCGCGTGCCCGGCACCTTCTGCAGGATCGGTTCCAGTTGTGCGCCAACCCGCTCAATCTCGTCGATGCTGGCGCCGAACACCTTGATGCCCACCGGCGTCCGGATCCCGGTCGAAAGCATGTCGATACGGGCCTTGATGGGCATCGTCCACCCGTTGACACAACCGGGCATCTTGATGGCCTTGTCCATCAACGCAATCAACTCGTCCCAGGAGATCCGCTCCGGCCAGAAGTATCCCAGCGCCCGACGCAATGGACGCGGCGCCCAGGAGGTGAACCAGCGGTCCTTCGCCCGCCATTCAGATTGCGGTTTCAGCACGACGGTGGTTTCCATCATCGAAAACGGCGCCGGGTCTGTGGAGGTATCGGCGCGCCCTGCCTTGCCAAACACCGAAACCACTTCCGGGAATGACTTGAAGATCCGGTCCTGGGTCTCCATCAACCGCTGGGCCTCAGTCACCGAAATGCCGGGCAGGGTCGTGGGCATGTACAGGATGACTTCCTCGTTCAACGGTGGCATGAATTCATGCCCGAGTTTCAGGAACACCGGCACCGTGGAGGCCACGATCACCAGCGAGGCCAGTATCACCGACTTGGGAAAACGCAAAACAAACCGGCAGGGTTTCTCGTAGAGTTTGAACAACACCCGGCTAACGGGGTGTTTCTCCTCGGGGTAGTATGTTCCCACCGCCGCGGAGGAAGCCAGTCTCGCCAGCCAGCGCGGACGAAACCGAAACGGCTCCATCCGCGTGAACAGCATCCGCACCGCCGGATCCAAAGTTATGGCCAGCACGGCGGCAATGGCGATCGCCAGGGTCTTGGTATAGGCCAGCGGCTTGAACAGGCGCCCCTCCTGGTCAACCAGCGTGAAGATCGGCAGAAAGGCCACGGCGATCACCAGCAGGGAGAAGAACACCGAGGGCCCGACCTCCAGCATGGCCTGCAACCGGATTTGATGATAGTCCCCCACCCGCCCGTTCTCCTGCCAGAGTTCGAGTTTCTTGTAGGCATTCTCCACCTCGACGATCGCGCCATCCACGAGCACACCGATGGAAATGGCAATTCCGGCAAGACTCATGATGTTGGAACTGATGCCCAGCCAATACATCGGAATGAAGCAGGCCAGCACCGACACGGGTATGGTGATGATCGGCACGATCGCCGACGGCAAATGCCGCAGAAAGAACAGGATGACCAGACTGACGATGATGATTTCGAGAACCAATTCATGCTTGAGGGTCTCGATGGATTTTTCGATCAACTTCGACCGGTCATAGGTCGCCACCACCTCGACTCCCTCGGGAAACGCGGACTTCATCTCCGCGAGTTTGGTCTTAACCCGCTCAATGACCGTCCTCGCATTCTCGCCATGACGCATGACGATAATGCCGCCCACCGTGTCCCCTTCGCCGTCCAGATCGGCAACCCCGCGCCGCATCTGGGGACCGAGTCCCACGGTCGCCACATCGCGCAAAAGCACCGGCGTACCGTTCCGGTCGGCCTTGACCACCACCTGTTCCAGCGCGTCAGGTTTCTGGATGTAGCCCCGGGCACGGACCATGAACTCCCGGCCATTCCACTCGATCAGGCGGCCGCCCACCTCATTGTTGCTCTTCCGGATGGCATCGGCCACCTCCACCACCGACAGGCCGTAGCCCTGCAATCGGTTCGGGTCGAGGGTCACCTGGTATTGTTTCTGGAACCCGCCGATTCCCGCCACCTCGGAAACACCCGGCACACTTTGCAAAGCATACCTCAGCACCCAGTCCTGAAAACTTCGCATCTCGGCCAGGTTGTGTTTCCCGCTCCGATCCACCAGCGCATATTGATAGACCCACCCGACGCCGGTGGCATCAGGCCCCAACTCAGGCGTCACCCCGGCGGGCAGCGATCCCTGGAGTTTTGAGAGATACTCCACCACCCTGCTCCGCGCCCAGTAGATATCCGTCCCATCCTGGAAAATCACATACACATAGGAAAACCCGAAGTCGCTGACAGCGCGGATGGCCTTGACTTTGGGAGCGCCCAGAAGCGCCGTGACAATCGGATAGGTGACCTGGTCCTCCATGATATCCGGACTGCGGTCCCATTTGGTGTAGACGATAACCTGCGTATCGCTCAGGTCGGGAATGGCATCCACCGGGATGTTCCTGAGCGTGTAGAACGCATAGGCGGCCATCATGGCCACCAGTCCTATGACCAGCGCCCTGTTATGCGCACTAAACGTTATGACATGTTTTATCATGGCTTTTTCCCATCAGCATGGCCTTCAATGGCCGCACGAATGGAAGATTCGGAATCTACCAGGAAGTTGGCGGAGGTTACCACGCGGTCTCCTTCCACAACCCCCGTCAGCACTTCGAAGTAGCCCCCGTTCCGGAGCCCGACTTTGATCTGCACGGGGGTCAGTTTCCCCCCGCCGTCATCACGAAACACATAGGTTCGTGTTCCCGTCTGCATGACCGCAGTCTCGGGAACCACCGTCCTGTCACCCGGTGATACACTGAGTCCGGCGTCGGCATACATACCCAATTTGATCAGTCCGTCGGCGTTGGGAACCGTGAGCCGCGCCTTCAAGGTGTGCGTGTCAGGATTGAGATTGGGCGGCAGGAATGACACCTCGCCTGCAAAAGACTTCGCCGTCCAGTACGGGAAACTCAACGCAACGGGCAGTCCGACCCGTACCAGGGACACATCCGACTCCGCCACTTCGATTTCGGCCCAGACAACCGAACAATCCGTCACCACCATCAGGGGTTCGCCCGGCATGATTTTCTGACCTGCCAGCACGGACTTCTCGGTGACTACGCCATCAGCCTGCGCGAAAACGGTGATGGTCCTGTCCACACGGTTCGTCTTGTCTAGCGCGGCA
>CAYHEL010000219.1:0-4636 GCA_964355415.1 uncultured Verrucomicrobiota bacterium
TTGAGATCAATGAAGGCCCGGACGTAGTAGGGTTTGGTGCCAAGCCCCTTCAGCGCATAGTCACCCTTCTTCGCCGACGGCGCATTGGTATTACACAGATAGGTAATCTGAACCTGGCCATCCGCCACACCGCTGAACCCTTCCGATTCAAACGCCTGGACAATAACCGTCAGACGGTTGGACTGGCCCGCTCCGAACCCGTGCGACACCTTGCCGAAGTAATAGACATCTCCACTGATCAGCGACTTCCCGCCAACATTCGGCGTCTGGAGATTGAAATTAAAGGCTCTCCAAGGCGACCACGCGGACGCCGTATTCGGCGTAAAGGCCTGGACTTGCGCCCAATAGCGACCATTTGTCCACACGGAAGACGCATAGTTCCCGCCAGCAGGAACATAATTGTCCCCGGCATAGATCGGCAACGCCATCTTACTGACGGCATTCAGATCCATAAAGGGCACGATGCTAGTCGTCGCGATCACCGGCGTCCCATTACTCGACAAGGCGATCTGGAATCGATAGGCCGTAGCGTTGGTATCCCGCAGGAATTCAATTTCATTGCGGGCATAGACATAGACCGTGTCATGCGGAGTATAAATACTGGGCGTCGCCAGGGTCACGGCGGGCACCAGGGGCGACACATTAGTGAAGTACCCCACTGGCCAGTTGTTGCTCGAAATCAACATCACAACGGTTCCCGTGGGTGCCCCATAGGTACCGACGCTCAACCAGTCACCCTCGTGCCAGTAATTGCGGGGGACATTGATGATTTTCGAGAACCCGGACGTGGCATTCGTAATCACGTACCGGTCGATATTGGGAATCGCCGGCCACGAGAACCGGGGATATCCCGGCATCGTATCCGTCAGCCCGATCTCCACGTTATTGATATCGCCCCAGCCCAGATTCACCGGTTGGAATTGCGCGATGCCGGCCGGTTCCGTCTCCGGCTGGTAGGCGCCATCCCCGTTCACATCCAGATAGGCGAACACATAATTGTTGCCTTCATGGATATGGCCCGTCGTGAAGTTCGTGACCGCCGTAGCCTCCGTCGCCGTGACCAGGGTCGCATCCGGATATCCATCCATCGAGGAGGAATGATAGAAATTCATCCTCACTTGCCCCGCTCCATTGGTGGACGATGTTGCCTCCGCCAATGTGGAACCCAACCGTCCATGGTAACGCACATGCACCGCAACCTGGGGGGTCGGGTAATTGGTCGCAACCAACGGATCGGTATTGGACATATACTCGGCGAAGTTGCTCCACCCATCTTCATCAGGATCCAGATTGGCGTCATAATAAGCCGGATCCAACCCACGTTTGCCTGTGGTCAAACAAGGCCCCTTGTACAGGATCTCCCAGATATCCGGGATCCCGTCGCCATCATCAAACAATTCGCCGTAGGTACGGTACCCAGGGCCCTGTCGACTGTCGTAATCATTAAATCCATCGCCATCGGTGTCAGCCTTGCGGGGGTTTGTTCCCGCCAGGTATTCCGCCAGATTCGACAGTCCATCGTTATCGGCGTCGCCACTTCCGCCATCGGCTCCCGTGCCCACATATGGATCGAAACCGTTCCCGATTTCCCACCAGTCCGGCATTCCATCGCCATCGGTGTCCTTGTCCAGGAACGGTGTTGAATTGGTCCAGAACACCGCGCCATCCAGGACTGCGGCGCTGGCCCAGCCGCTAAGCCAGTCGTTCTTTACGGAGAAATCCTGCGCCAGCACACCGCCGTCATCAAACCGGTATTCCGCCAGCGACTCGGCCTCGCCATAAATCGACTGCAGGGCGTCGATATCATCCTTCATCAGAACGGCGGCGCGACTTCCGTCATAGAACGGATACATCACGGCGCCGGGATCGGCGGAATGGCCGAGACCGACACAATGGCCTATTTCGTGCAGACCGACATACTGGATGTCAATGCCGCCAGCCGAACCGATCGACCAGGTCTCATCCTCGTCGAAGTGCAGGTCTCCGGCAATCGGCTCGGGATTGATGTCGTTCGGGAAGAACCCGTGGGCGAGAACGCCGAACGGCCCGTCAAAATCCGCACCATCGCCATGAGCGCCGCGATACCAGGCGATATCGAGTGAGTACGCCTGCGCCGGCACCGTTGTTTCCGCGAACGTCAACGCCGCCACAGCCGAGATTTTCGCGAACTGGTCAACCACGGCCTGGCGCGCCACCGAGGGCGTCAGTTTGGTGGTATCATTGACGAAGAAGTAATTGAGGCTCGCGGAACCTCGGCCGGGGCCGTCCCATCCCTCGCCGACCGTCACGAAAGGCGCGGCTTCAAGGCCGTTTTTCATGATGTCATCGCCGAAGTAGTGAACCGGTCCGCCGGAGGTGAGGAAGGCCGCCGCCGGAGAAGCCCAGGCCACGGCGTTCCCGCCGACCAGAGCCGTCAGTTGGGCATCATTCACGGTGGCCACAAGATAGTGACCGCCCAGGTATCGGTTCTGGTAAACCGTTCCTCCCGCCTCCTGAACCGCCTGCACGGCTTCGGACTGGGCGGTATCGTTGAAGAACTTGACCAGAACCTGCCGGTTGGTGTGGCTCCCATCCACGGCCAGCAAGGACGACAGTTTGTCCGTCGGCCTAAGCAGACCGCCCCACCTCACCGTACGACCCAGCGCCATCAACTGGGCGGGAGTGGCGGAGACCATCCGCACTGTCGGCGACACATAGTTGAGCGTCTTGATGCCGACCGCCTGGAGGGCGTTCGTGTTGCCGGCGATGGCGCTTGTCTCAAACTTCACCAGGAGCCTTGTTGGCTGGGACGCAGGCAAGGCGGCCACTTCGGCAGAGACTCCCTCCGTGGTCGGGATGGTGCGATTCTTCAGCGTGATCGACGCCGACGCCGAGGCGGCGCTCGCTACAGCCTGCGGCGCATTGTACCGGTCGCCGATATCCTTGGCCGACTTGGCCACACTCCAGATCCTGACTTCATCAAGCAGACCCGTGAAGGCGTCGGTAATCGCCCCGGTGGATCGGGCGGCGCCAATCGTAACTTCATCACCCCTATGGCTGACCGTGTACCCGTACACCGTCGGGGGCACGGCGCTGGCGTCAGTCCGGTGGGCGGCGAGGTTGCCGTTGACATACAAGGCCAGGGTATCGGTCTTGGAATCATGCACTCCCGCCAGATGCGTCCACTTGTCGAGCGGAATCAGGACGCCCTGCGACGGACTCAGGGTCTCGGTGTCCCCCGTCCCGTCCACGCGGGTTTCGACCACCACGGAGTTGGTCGTCTGTGCATACCGGGTATAGGCACGGATGACACCGGCCGCGATATCATTGGTGCTCAATCCGAGTTCATACGTAATCCCCTCCTGGCCTGCGGAAAGTCCCTTGACATAGCGACTTAACAATACGCCACCATTGCAATTCGTCGCGGGCCTGACCCACATTTCGATGGTCCAGTCGCGGGACATCAGTTTGTCGCTCGGGGGAACCAGAAGCCTGGCGTTTCCGTTGAACATCATCGATCGCGGAATGAGCGGCTCCAGGGGGTTCAGGGGATCGGTCATCCCATTGGGCCGGCGGCTGGTTGCCGGGCGAGAGGCATCGAAGGCGGGATCCGTGGATCCGGTGACTTCCTCCCAGTCGGAGACGCCGTCGTCGTCGGTATCCTTGTCATGCGGCAAGGTCAGGCGCCGCAATTCCTCACGATTGGAAAGGCCGTCGCCATCGGAATCCTCGTCCATATCCCAAATGCCGTTGCCATTGCTATCCACGCTCCACGGATCCGTCCCGCAGAGATACTCGTAGAAGTTCGAGAGTCCATCGCCGTCGGGATCGCCATCCGCGCCATTGATTCCATCACCTGTGCGAGGATCCAACCCGTGCGCCACTTCCCAATCATCCGGCAACCCGTCGCCATCGGAGTCCCGGGGCAGACGCGAGTTACTGCTGTCCCACATGAGTACGTCTTCATCCGCCACAGCCCAACGCAACGGCAACAAGTCCCCAGACCCGGTGAAACTCCCAGACGACTTGGGATGCCATTCACCAACGATGTCAGTCGCCGTTCGATAGTCAAACGTGTACGGATTGGCCGAATTCGGAAATGCATTTGAGAGCGCGTTCCAGGCAATGCAGGAATCCGCCGCCGGATTGAGCGGCACATGGTCAACCAGATTCTCAATCCACGGCACATACCGGTAATCGGTATAGACCCGCGACACATCCGGCGCCTTCATCCACCAGGGGATTCCAACATTGCCGGGCATGTACCCAGTCAGCAGATCAAAACCAGCCGGCGCCACACCGCCGTAATCGGGATCCTGAATGTCGTCAAAACTGTATGCCCACATCATGGCGTTGGTGATCGGAACGCTTGCGTTGTAGGCCCACACGCTCTGGTGCGTCCACCGATTTTTCATCCGGCTCACGATCGTCGACTGAGGCGTTGATCCAGAGAATACATGCACCTCATCCACCCACCCCTTGAAGTAGTGATCCAACCTGGGATCTTGCATGAAGAGGTTACCACCCGCCCAGAGACCCGCAAGGTACGTCACATTATACCGGACTCCGTCCACCCACCCCGCCGTGTTATTCTCACGGGCGCCAATCGTCAGGGGGGAGGAAAACGGCCCACTGGGAATATTGACAATATCCGGAT
>CAYHEL010000220.1:0-4632 GCA_964355415.1 uncultured Verrucomicrobiota bacterium
CATATTGGGATCCGAACGGGGAAGGCCACCAGAACGAGTCGGTTCAGAATTTCTTCTTTTACCTTCTGTGCGAGGGGGGGCAGGGACCGAACGATGCAACGATTGCGTACAGGGTGCCCGGTGTTGGCATTCCAGTCGGCGAGAAACTGGCCTATGCCACGTTGACGGCCTATATGTCGCCGGCTACCGATTACGCCGCAGCCGCGAATGATTGGGTGGCCTGTGCGGCGGATATGGATGAGGCGGGCGTCACAACCAACGCGGCCATTTCAGCAACCCTCGCCTGGGCGGCTGTTGGATTGGGCGATGTCTCGCTGGTTTTTCCAAGAGAGCCGTTTGTGTCGGGCGGGGAACCCGGATCCTATTTTTTCCCGTCAAACAAGGTGTACCAAGTCGTTCAGGCGTCTTCCTCGACCACGACCACATGGAGCATCTTTACCGACCAGTCGTGGTTGCAAATCGAGCCGGCTACGGTGTCAATTCTGACAGGCGAGGTGGTTGGAGTGGTGACCGTTTCCGTGAATCAAGCCGTGGCGGCGGCGCTTCCCAAAGGTGTCTACAGGGGGGCAATCTCTTTTACGAATAATACGGGACAGTGGAGCGATACGCGCGAAGCGATTCTTCATATTGCAAGTAATTACACCGTCAGGGGCGAGACCTATTCCTGGATCGATCCCGTCACCAACGGGCACACCGTCGTGGATGTTTCGCAGGGATATAGTGTTCCCTACACGTTGCCCTTCGATGTCCTGTTCTATGACGCCACCAATCGAACCCTTAATATTTCCGCTTACGGCATGTTCGGATTCTCCCCCTCCAATCTGACCTCCAGGAGTAATGTGTCCCTGCCGAACTGGCGGACGCCCAACAACATTTTGTGTCCGTTGTGGAGCGCCATTGCCGGCAACGATCATTTCGCCCGCGTGTATATCGGGATCGAGGGCACGGCGCCGAACCGAAAGGCGGTTGTTACCTGGGCCAATGCGCCGGCGGTGGCGGATGCGAGCGCCCGGTTTACTTTCCAGTCTGTCATTGAGGAAAAGCCAACGCTCATTTTCGACAACGACATTGTATTTAATTATCAGGATGTGGCGGAGACCAATGCTGTTTTGGGTGGAGGAAAAATCGCGACCGTTGGCATCGAGGATGCGTACGGAGCGCTGGCCCGGCAGTATTCATATAATGCCAGTTGGTTGGCCAATGGCATCTCGCTCCGGTTCACCCATATTCCGGCGATTGATTCGATTGCGCCCGTCGGGGTCGTTCGCTCCCTCGGTCGTTCCGGCACCACGGCGTCATTCGAGATCCGTTTCAATGAGCCGGTGTTTGGCTTGACCCCGTCGGGTCTTTCACTGGCGGGGAGCACGGTTCCCGGCATTTCGATTTCGGGAATTAGTGGGGGCGGGTTCCGTTACGTGGTTGATGTGGCGAATGTGGTGGCCTTAGGCCGGGTTCAACTTTCCGTGTTGGCGGGCGCGGTGCAGGACTTGAGCGGGAATCCCAATCTCGCCTTTGGCTTTGGACTCTACGTGGTACCGGCACCCAAGTCGGATTTTTCGGACAATATGGAAGCCGGTCGTGGCGGCTGGACTGTCTCCACCCAGGTCTTTTTTGTCATCGACACGCGGGGCTGGGAATGGGGCGTTCCCACATTTCCGTCCGGCCCCTCTTCAGCGAACAGTCCCAGTAATTGCTGGAGTACGAGTCTGCATGGGCCTTGGGTAACGAACATGTCGAGTGCGCGGCTCATGTCCGCTCCAATCTGGGTTGGCAAGAATCCGGTTTTGGATTTTGACGTGTGGTGCGGTTCTGGCGCCTATGGCACCCTGGAAGTGAACCCGGGATCGGGTTGGTATGATGTGACGCCGACGGGCGATTACGGCCCGTATTTATATAATACGACGAATAATTGGATTCATCAAAGGGTCTATCTGGATGAGAATCGGTTTGGAAGCCGGACGATACAGGTTCGATTCAATGCCAATGGTATTTCTCTTAGCCAGCCGGGATTGTATGTGGACGATGTGTCCGTAAGGAGCGAACGCGATCCGGGTGTCTGGGTTGTCTCCTACACGCCAAGCAATGGCGCCCCCTCATCCACTGTCCCGGTGACGCTGACAGCCTACAACTCCACCACCAACACACTGCTTAATGTGATGGGTGTGGTCGGGTCGCCGGAACTGGGTGTCTCTTTCTCCAGCGGTGTGCCGGTCTCGTATGGAATGATGGGGCCTGGCGATGTCAGTTCGGGAACCGGCGCGGTTGGACTCGTTCTCGGCAGCATTGGTAATTTTGCCAATCCGTTTGTTCAATTGACTCACCTTTCAAAGACCGGAATCGAACTGCTCGGCGAGCAGGCCTTGCCCTTTAGGGTGAATGGCGTCACGGTGGCCGCCTCCACCAATACGCTTACGGTCAAATCGGTCCAACTTGGCGTCGGCGTGACCAATTGGGTGGGGACGTATCTCCAGGGGGATGGCGGGCCAACATCCTGTCTCTACCAGGTCATTTATGCGGGGACAAACGGAATAGCGGAACCGCCCCTTCCGAATGGACAGGTGACCGGGGATGACAGAGTGTTCTACAGTTCCGTTCTGGCCCTGCCATGGGGGCTTTTCGGCGAAGGTGGCGTTCCGTCCGATGCCGGGCAGTTCAAGAAGACCTTCAATCATAACTTGCCCGCCGGAGCGCGCGTCTATGTCAGAGCGTTCGACGCCTCATCCTTCGGGGCTTCCGTCGCCTATGGCGATTCGCCTTTCTATACACTGGGAGGGCAATTGTCCCAGACGCGTGATTTTGGCGCGTGGCTTGTGGGAACGCCTCTCGATTATAACCGCGACAGCGACGGTGACACGCTTACGGATGGTTATGCCATTCTCCACGGCATGAATCCTCGCCACTTCATAGGCCCGCTTGCGCCGGCGTGGGTCTTGAAAAATCAACTGGGAAACACCAGCGGAAACGGACAATTTGCCTCCTCGTCGCCCAGTCCGACCCGGGTCATCCACAAGGGGAATTTCCTGTATGCGCTGGACACGGGACACAACAAAATTCAAGTCTGGAACCGGTTCACCTCAACCTATGTCGGATCGTATGGCGTGAATGGACCGGGAACCGGCCAGTTTTCGCGTCCCTGCGGATTGGGGCTGGATCCTCGTCCCGGAACAAACCGGTTCGCCGTTGCGGATCAGGGGAACTTCCGGATTCAAGTATTCCAATTCAATCCGACAACCGGCACGAACGTGACTTTCCTTTTCTCCTTCGGAAACAGCAACATCTTCACCAGTGTGAGCGATGTGGCCATCGCACCGGACGGACGGTTCTATGTGACGGACTTGTCCTCTGTTCGGGTATTCTCGCCCGCCGGAGTCTTCCAATCCAATTTGGCGACTCTCACTCCTTCTTACGTCCTGCGGCCGAGGGGCGTGACTGTGGGGCCGGACGGCCGTGTGGTGGTGGCCGACACGGAAAACAATTGCATTCAGTCCTGGAACGCGGCGGGTGTGTGGCAGTGGTCTGCCGGAGGGGCGGGCACGAATGCCGGACAACTGATGGGGCCGAGGGACGCGGCCTTCGGGCCTGGAAACATGATTTATGTGGCCGACACCGTCAATTCGCGGTTGGTTGTCTTCAGGACAAACGGCACGCATGTCGCCACACTGGGTTCGCACGGCTACAGTTTCGATATTCAAATGGTGCAGCCCTACAGTTTGTCGCCGGTCGTGGACTCGAACATCGTCTATGTGGCCGACACATTCAACAATCGTATCCTGACTGTCTCGGCAATTTTTGACTCTGACGGGGACGGGATAGACGACGTGTGGGAAATTCTGCATGGGTTGAATCCGATGGATCCAACGGATGCCCTGCTTGATTTCAACGGCAATGGTATTTCCAATATCGGCGAATACAGACTCGGACAGGATCCGGGGTTGCCCCTGCGCATTACGGCGTTTTCGGTCAATCCGGCCTGGCTGAGTTGGGAGCAGGTTGTCACAGGAGGAATCTACAGGATCGAATACTCGTTCGATCATGTCAATTTGGCGTCCAACAGTTGGCAGAGCGGGCCGACCGTGACATCCGGGGTGGCGGGAGTGATGACGTGGGTTAACACGCTTTCGTTGACTAATGCGATTGAATATTTCCGGGTTATCAGAATAGGTCCGTGAGGAATGAATGGCGTCAGGGAGTTCTTGAAATGAAAAAAATGTGTTGGGTGTTCATGATGGGTGTGGCGGGGGCCTCCATGGCGGTTGCCCAGATGTTGCTTCCCGGGGACGGGGTTTCACTGGCTCAGAAACCAGTGATTGTCGATGGCACGGTGCATACTAACGCGTCTATTGTGGCGGATACCAATGCGCTTGCGTCCATGGCGGCGGAAGAGAAAACGTTGCTCGCCGAGGCGAAGGCCATCACCATTCAGATTACTGAATTGTCGTACCCCTTGCGTGACTATCGCCAGCGGATGATGTCCCAGGACAAGGAACTTCAGGCTCTGACCAAGGTCATACACGACAAGCAGGTCGAATTGGAAGCCAAACTGGCAGAGAAGTATCCCGACATCGGCGCCAAGACCAAGGAACGCGATGACCTGATCAAAAAGTATTCCGACGTGAATACCAGGATCAGGGC
>CAYHEL010000221.1:0-4623 GCA_964355415.1 uncultured Verrucomicrobiota bacterium
GCAGTTGAGGTCGGAACGGAAACCGCATTGGGTCAGGCGGTCGTGATCACGGGCCACCAACACCGGCGTGCCGCGGGTGACGATGATATTGCCCGTCAAGGTCAGCGAGTTCCAGTCCGGCCCCACTGCGCTCACAGAGACCACACCCAGTCCCGCCCGCGCAAGCACGTTGTTGCGCAGGATATTTTCGCGCCCATAGTGCAGATTGAAGCATTCACTGGTGGTGTCATGACAGAGGTTCTCCTCGATCACCAGATAACTGCTGCCTTCATCGGAGTAAATCGCCCACCCGCCATACCCGTCCGCCCGAATGTCATGGATATGATTGTGGCGGATCACGGTGCCCGGTTGTTCACCCAAGGTGTAGATGCCACCCATGTCATTCAGAAGGCCGGTGCCCAAATGATGGATATGATTATCCTCTATACGATTGTGGTGAGTGGCACTGTCCCCGAAGCCCCAAACCCAACCCACCGAAACCCCACTGTACACGAGGTGATGGATATGATTGGCGAGAATGTCGTTGTGACTGGAGTGTCGGACAAGAATGCCAACCGCACTCAGGAAGATGCGCGTGCAATCGGTAATCTCATTTCCGATGATGCGGTGGTGACTGCATCGGTGCCCGCTCTCGCCGAGATCGCCGAACACCTGAATACCGCCCGCCCCTAGATCGCGAAAGACGCAATCCTCAATCCGATCACCCATGCAGCCTGGACCGATCTCAACTCCGTAAGGACCACCGGGCCCGATTCGACAACGGGCCAGTCCGCACTGACGGGCGTGCTCCATCCGAACCATTGCCGAAAGACTCCAGGCGGCCTGATCGTCGGCGCCACGTCCCGGAATCGGAGCCCAATCCACATCGCTCAGGATCAGATCCTCGACATGCATGCCCTGCACAGGACGTCCTGCTTCGCCGCGAATGGCAATCAGGTGATCCAGACAGGCCGACACAACCTCGGTGGTATCCAGATTCTCGCCCTCCCGCGGCAGATAGGTAAATACGCCCGTACCGCGATCGAGATACCATTCGCCAGGTTCACTCAAGGCATCCCCTACATTCTCCAGCCAAAAACGTGCGCAGGCCGGCACAACATCATCCTTGAGAGGAAACCAGGGTTTCACCGCCGTCGTTACCAGACCGGTGGCATCATCCACCGAAACCAGCGGGAGTCTTTCCTCCAGCCAGTAATGGACAGCAACGGCGTCGATATCGGCGAAATTATGCCAGTCAGACCGCACCTGTCCGGGTTCGACCAGGAAGCGCTCGTGGTGTGAGGCTGCGGGGCCAATAAACCCATCGTACCGCATCCCCGGAACATCCTTGATGCGCCAGGCGCCACGCTTAGGCAGGCGCGCCCGGGGCCGCGAGGAGTCACCAACCCGCACCTCGCGAAAATACCGTTTTCCCGCCGCCACATCCTCCAACCGTGCGGTCCAACGACGCTGACCGTTGACCACGATCTCTACCAATCCCTCGATTTTGCGTCCCCCTGAGAGTCTGGCGCCGGGTGCACCCCGTATTGTCAAAGGCGGCAGATCCGGGGTGAGCACCAGAGGTTGGTCAAGGAAATGGGTTCCTTCCACCATGATGACAACCGGCCTGGAGGGGGGATACTCCTTCAACCGCTGCAACGCCCACGACACTGTCGGCAGGGGGCCATCGCTATCATACGGATTCGGTTCGGCCAGACGACCGGTCCACTTCTCATTGCCTTTCGGCGAGACGTACAGGACTTCGGCATCACCGGACGGACGGTAGGGATGGTTCGATTTGGCCATGGCGATGGTTCCTTTTTACGGAGAACAGGTTACGAGCCACTCAAGCATCTCCTGCAGATTGCAGGTCGCCACTCCCACAAAGCGGTCAGCGGCCCCGTAATACACAAACAGGGTTCCGTCGATAACCACATTGCCGCAGGGGAAAATGACACCCTTGTAGAACCCTTCGAGTTCGTAGGGGGCCTCGGGTTGAAGAATCCAATCCGGTGTACGGTGAAGCACTTTGGAGGGATCATCCAAATCCAGCAGCATCGCGCCCAACCGATAATGCAGATCCGGACCGACGGCGTGATAGATGGTGAACCAGCCATACTGGGTCCGGATGGGTGGCGTGGATCCGCCGATCTTCTTTTCCCACTTGAACTTCGCCTTGGCCACAAACTTCGAGGTATTGTAATCCCAATTATGCACATCATCCGACTGCATGACCCACATGGCGGGATGATCCGTGCCGTATTTTTTCCCAGTCCAATTCATCGGCCGGTGCAACATGGCAAACCGTCCACCGATCTTCTCCGGAAAGAGGATCGCATCTCGGTCATCCAACATCGGATGAGTGATGCGACCGCCGCGGTAATAGGTCTGAAAGTCACGCGTGAGGAGCAAACCGGACGAACTGAGACTCTCGCGCATGCACAGGGGCCAGTCGGCCGTGGCGAAAGGAGGCTTCCACTGCTCATTCGGCGTTTTCAGCCAATACTGCCCGGCCGGGAAAGGACGCGACGCATAAACAATGAAATACCAGTCGCCGAATTTGACGATGCGGGGATCCTCGACACAGCCGCCATCAAAACCATCCGACGGTGCAACGGCGGGTTGGTCGCCGACCCGGTCGAAGTGATAGCCGTCGCCACTGACCGCCCGGCCCAGATACACCTTGTGAATGGCGTCCGCGGCGGAGGCCCGGTAGAGCATGGTCACGGTGCGACTCGCCGGATCGTACCAGGCGCCGGGGTTGGTGGTGACGGCGCATTGCCACCAACTGTCGGGTTTCGGGGAGATGATGGGATTGCCGTCGAAACGGCGCAACTGAACAGGTTTTACAGGTACTGTTTTCATGCGTGGCAGACTACCGAATATGGGTCGAAAAGCAATCCTGATCCTTGGAAATACTTGACTTCATCGGAGCCTGGCTTCATTTTCCATTCCATGAAAAAGGTTGCCAAGTTTGTCTTCTGGACAATCCTGTCACTGCTGGGCGCCGGGTCACTGCCCTTGATCTCCTTCCATCGCGGGGAATCCATCAGCGCACTCTCGTTCGTCATCGCCACCATCTGCTGCTTTATGATCAGTTACCGTTTTTACAGCGCCTGGCTGGCGGCCAAAGTTCTTGCACTGGACGACCGGAGGGCGACACCGGCCCACACCCGCGAGGATGGCCGGGACTACGTCCCCACCAACCGCTGGATCGTCTTTGGCCACCACTTTGCCGCCATTGCCGGACCCGGCCCGCTCGTCGGCCCCGTCCTCGCCTCCCAGTTCGGATACCTGCCCGGCACGTTGTGGATCCTGATTGGCGGCTCCCTGGCCGGCGCCGTACATGATGCCGTGGCGCTGTTCTGCTCCATGCGGCGCGGCGGGAAATCGCTGGGCCAGATGGTCAAGGAGGAAGTCGGCGTCTTCGCGGGCGGGATGTCTCTCGTCGCCGTGCTCTGCATCATGGTCATCCTCATTGCGGTGCTTGGACTGGTCGTGGTCAGAGCCCTGGCCGAAAGCCCATGGGGGCTCTTCACCGTGGCGGCCACGATCCCCATCGCCTTGTTCATGGGGTGTTACCTGCGCCTGATCCGGCCCGGCCGCGTCGCGGAGGTCTCGGTCATCGGGGTGATCCTGTTGCTCCTCTCCGTCTGGGGCGGGCAATATGTTCATGCCAGTCCGACCTGGTCAGCCTGGTTTACCCGTTCCGCCACCTGGCTGGCCGGGGCGCTGATCGCCTACTGCCTGCTGGCCTCCATCCTGCTCGTCTGGATGCTGCTGGCGCCACGGGATTATCTCAGTTCGTTCATGAAGATCGGAACCGTCGTCGTCCTGATGCTGGCCATCATCTGGGTGGCGCCGATGATCCATATGCCGAAATTGACGCCCTTCATCCACGGCAACGGTCTTGTCGTGCCCGGCAAACTTTTCCCTTTCGTCTTCATTACCATCGCCTGTGGCGCCATATCGGGCTTTCATGCATTGATCTCAACAGGCACGACGCCCAAGATGGTGACCCACGAATCGACGGTGCGTTCGGTGGCCTATGGCGCGATGATCACCGAGATGGCGGTGGGAATCATGGCCCTGATCGCCGCCTGCGCCATGGAGCCGGGGCAGTACTTCGCGATCAACATGAAGGGCGAACCCGCCGCCGTGGTGGCAAAAATTACCGCCGCCGGGTTCCCCGTCACCGTGGACGCCATGACCACGCTGGCTCGGGATGTCGGCGAGAAAACGCTATTCGGGCGAACCGGCGGCGCACCGACCTTTGCCGTGGGGATGGCGAAGATGTTCAGCGAGGCGCTGGGCGGCAAGGCGCTCATGGCGCTCTGGTATCATTTCGCCATCATGTTCGAGGCGCTCTTCATCCTCACCACCATCGACGCCGGAACCAGGGTGGGCCGGTTTCTGCTGCAGGATGTGCTGGGCCACGTCTGGAAACCGTTGGGCAACACAACCTCCTATCCGGCGAACTGGACGGCCAGTCTGCTCTTTGTCGGTGCCTGGGGCTGGTTCCTCTATCAAGGAGTGATTGATCCCTATGGCGGAATTAATTCGTTATGGCCGATTTTCGGTATTGCCAACCAGTTACTGGCCGTGATTGCACTGGCGTTGGGCACCACGATCCTGATCAAGATG
>CAYHEL010000222.1:0-4619 GCA_964355415.1 uncultured Verrucomicrobiota bacterium
TGAATTCGGGGCAATGCCTCCGATTGCAACTTTGCGATAGAGCCAGAAGAACAGGCGCGAAAAACCGGACTCGAATAGTGTCAGTGAGAATTGTATTCATGGGATTGTAATACCATGAAAATGAGGGGGCATCAATTCATAACGTATTGTAAACAAGCGTGTTATGAAAATTGAATTTTACGGACTCACTGCCGTATTTGCCCGCCAAGGGCGCTGGTTGCCTTCTGATGCCGATCAACCCCCGGAGGGACAGTGGGGAGTATATGCGAAAAAAATCAAACCTCGTTAACGCGTTGCAGCGTCGAACATTAGCGCGATCTGCAGGGCTCGGAACAATCAAACTAAAACACCGTTCTATATCTCCCAAGGTGACAGGCTAATGACTGATAGACTCCACACCGGTCGAGGTGGGGCAATGCAGTTCCAAGTTCAACAATAATCCGTTGACGGGTTCGCCTGCAAGGCCTAGGTTGATCGACGTCATTGTCATGCGTGACAGATTGATCGAATGTTAAATCGCCCGTGCGTGTTGAATGAACAACGAAAAGCGAGCGGGGTCGACGGAATCGACAGACGACAAATGAAAGCGGACAACCAGTCGGATGAACTATCGAGATCAAGGGGAGGCTTGAGCGCCTTTTCCCTGTCTGTTTCCCTTGCCTTCCTGCTCGTCGGCTGTTCCCCTTCGTCGTCCGACGAGCCGTTGCGGGTTACAACCCTGCAGGCGGCGATGGCGGCGCCGGATCAGGTGGAGGAGCTTGACCTGTATTACCGGCGCCTGAGTTCATTCCCTCAGGAGATTCTCCGGCTTCGCAATCTCAAGCGTTTGACACTGCGCACCTGCCGGATTGGCGAATTGCCAATAACCATCGCCTCCCTCACAGGCCTTACCACTCTCAACATGGGCGAGACCAGCCTGACCAACCTGACTCCCTGCGTGGGAAGTCTGACCAACCTGACGCGCCTTTGGTTAAACGACAATGCCCTCGCCTCGCTTCCGGGGGAAATAGGAGCCCTGCAACGCCTGGAGTATCTCAATTGTGACCGGAATCAACTCTCACGTCTTCCCGAACAGACGGGTTCGCTCCGCGCCCTGAAATGGTTGCGATTGAATGGCAATCAACTTCACGCCCTTCCCGAGGATCTCAGCGGGCTGGCACAAAACCTGAAAACCCTCTATCTTCTCGGCAATCCAATTCCTGAGGAGGAACGCACCCGGATCAGAAGGGCGCTTCCGAATTGTGCAATCTATTTTGAAGGAGCGAAATGATATGACGACAACGACAGGCCCCCTGAGACTGGGTGTGAATATTGACCATGTGGCAACCCTGCGCCAGGTACGCGGCACAACCTATCCCGACATGGTTCAGGCGGCGCGCGTCTGTGAGGCAGCTGGCGCGAAGGGCATTACCGTCCACCTGCGTGAAGACCGGCGCCATATCCAGGATGGTGATGTTGTGGCCCTCCGCAACGCCATCAAAACGCGCCTCAATCTTGAGATGGCAAACCATCCCGACATCGTTGCGGTGGCGTTGAAAGTGAAACCCGACGAAGTCTGCATCGTCCCTGAACGGCGGCAGGAACTGACCACCGAAGGCGGATTGGACGCGGATGGCCAGGAGCGGAAACTGCGTCCCACGATTCGCAAACTCCAGGACGCGGGAATTCAGGTCAGTCTGTTCATCGCGCCTGACACGCGGCAGATCGAGGCCGCCGCCCGTCTCGGCGCACCGGTGATCGAACTGCATACCGGAACCTACTGCGACCGGAAGGGAGCCGCCGCTCGCAAGGAACTTGTCGCCCTGAGCGCCGGTGCGCGCCTGGCCCATTCGCTGGGACTCACCGTCAATGCCGGCCACGGCATTAACTTGGAGAATGCAGGCGAAATTCTGACAATTCCGCACCTGCACACCCTCAACATCGGACACAGCATCATTTGCAATGCCGTCTTCGTGGGTCTGAACCGCGCCGTACGGGACATGCTTGAGGCCATGAAAGCCTACCGGGGAGGGACGCGCTGATGGGCGACCATGTCATCGGAACCGGCGTGGATCTAGTCGAAAACGAACGACTCCGTGTCTTGCTGGAACGGTGGGGCGACCGTTTCAAATCGCGTGTCTTTCTGGCCTCAGAACAGGCCTACTGCGACAGCAAAGCCTCGCCCTGGTTATATTATGCCGGTCGTTTTGCCGTCAAAGAAGCCGTCTCAAAGGCGTTTGGTACCGGCATCGGTCCGGATCTTGGCTGGCTGGACATGGAAGTCATCAAGAACCCCGATTCCGGCGCACCCTCGCTCGCTCTAAGCGAACAGGGTCGCCTCCTGGCTGAACGGCGGCGCGTCAGCCGCGTTCTGATCAGTCTCTCGCATACCCATAACTTCGCCGTGGCACACGCGCTGCTGATCGGATTGGACTGCCCATGAAAGCGATTACGTCGGCACAAATGAGGGAGGTGGATAAAATTGCCTCCCTGGAATTCGAGATCACAGGGTTTGAATTGATGCGGCGGGCAGGCCAGGGCGTAGCCGCCACAGTCGAGTATCTGTCCGAAAAGGCGCATGGGGGCGAGACGCTTATCCAGTTGATCGCCGGGCGCGGCAACAACGGCGGGGACGTCTTTGCCGCGGCCCTGTTCCTGCATGAGGATGATTTCGAGGTCGAGGTTCTGTTGGCCGGTTCAGCCTCCGATGTCAAGGGGGATGCCCTGCGTCACCTCGGGAAAATGCGGGCGGCCGGCATTCCCCTCGTCGAACTCCCCACCAAGGAATCATGGGAGGATGCGCTCCGGGACGCCGTTAGCGGGGAAATCATCGTCGATGGCGTGCTGGGCATCGGAATCAATGGCCCGCCCCGCGGTCCTATTGCAGGCGCCATCCATTACATCAACGCCCTTGCGCCGGACAACCTGATCATTTCAATCGACGTTCCTTCGGGATTGGACGCGGACACCGGGATAGCGCCCGGCGAAGCGGTTGTTGCCGACATAACGGTCACCATCGGGTTGCCCAAAGTCGGACTGCTGACCCAGTCCGCGATCCCCTATGTCGGGAGTCTCGATGTTATTGGCATCGGGGTTCCGCAGGAACTGACCGCCGCCTATGAGTCGCCCCGTCACCTGATCACCGGCTGGGATGCCCGTCGGCATCTCCATCGGCGATCCCGAACCGCACACAAGGGCGATTTCGGCCATGTGCTCATTGTTGGCGGAGCCATCGGTTACGCCGGGGCGCCGGCCATGGCCGCCCTCGCCGCCCTGCGTTGCGGCGTCGGCCTTGCCAGCGCCTTGGTTCCGCAAACCATCTACCCCGTGGTGGCAGCTTCCTCCCTGGAACTCATGACCTATCCGGGAGAGGAAACGGAAACCGGATCTTTGGACGCCAACGTCTGGACCGTCTGGAAATCCCGCATCCGCGATTTCACCGCCATCGTCGCGGGACCGGGTATGACCCGACATCCCGACACGGCCACCTGGATCCGGGACTTGCTGACACATTGCCAATGCCCGCTGTTATTGGATGCCGACGCGCTGAATGTGCTGGATGGCGACACCGGGTTGATCGCCAACGCCACGTGCCCGGTCGTCATTACCCCCCACCCCGGTGAATTGGCGCGTCTGCTGGGTCTGTCAACCCAAGAGATCCAGAAAAACAGGGAAGCGGCTGTCCTGGATGCCGCCAAGCGGACGGGAGCCGTGGTTGTGCTCAAAGGGGCGGGAACGCTCGTCGCCCAGAACTCCAAACCGCTTCATGTCAACGTGACAGGAAACCCCGGTATGGCAACGGGTGGCATGGGCGATGTTCTGGCGGGGCTGATCGGCGGCTTGCTGGCACAGGGAATATCGCCCTTTGATGCCGCCTGCACGGGTGTGTTTCTGCATGGCCGAGCCGGCGATAACGCCGTTTGGCGCGGCTCGCAAGTCTCACTTCTGCCTTCCGACCTGATCAAAGAATTACCGGGCAGTCTCAGGGAAGTGGCCCTTCGGTAAAGCCGAAAGACTCCCCGCATTGATCCTGTTCAGCAACTCCCGCGCGGCGGCCTCGGGATCGGGAGCGCCGGTAACGGCGGTGACCAGGGCGATGGTTCGAGCGCCCGCCTTGATCAACCCGGGAATGTGCGTCGTCTTGATTCCGCCCATAACGCTGAAGGGAATTCGAGTTACCGAGGCAATCGCCCGCAGGCCATCCAGACCAAGAAACGCGCCTTCCCACACCTTGGTTCCGGTCTGGTAAATGGGGCCGATGTTAATATACGAGGCGCCGTCTTCCTGAGCCCTTAAGGCCTCTTCAATGGAATGAGTTGAAACCCCTATAATCAAATCGGGACCGAGGTTGCGCGCCTCACGGATCGGGAAATCATCCTGTCCAAGATGAACCCCGTCGGCTTCCGTGGCCAGGGCCACATCGATCCGGTCATTGATGATCAGCAAGGCTCCGGCCCGTGCGGTCATCTCACGAATCCCATGCGCCAGTTTCACATACTCGCGGATCGGCATACCTTTTTCCCGCAACTGGATCAATTTCACGCCGCCTGCCAAAGCCGCCTTCACGATGTCCGGGGTGGTACGGTCGGCAGACAACGCCTGCGACGTCACGAGGTAAAGCCCCGCCGTTTGAAACCGCC
>CAYHEL010000223.1:0-4599 GCA_964355415.1 uncultured Verrucomicrobiota bacterium
AGCGAATTTGACGACTTTGTCTTCAATCGAGGGACAATAGCGAGCCCCTGTTCCTGTGATTATTCCGCCATACATGGCGCTTTTGTCAAGATTATCGCGGATAATCTGGTGTGTCTCAGCCGTTGTATGGGTAATGTGGCAGGGAAGTTGGTCTGTTCCTGGGATCCATGGGCGGAGATCCGAATGTTCCACGTGGAACATTCTTTCGTTATCTGGTCTGAAGTCTGGAGTTTGATGTCTGATGTTTGACCCATGTTCCACGTGGAACATTTCCAATTCCGATCCGACTTTGTATGAGAAGAACGGCGGAGGTGTATCGCCTGGTTGGGCTTCCGTCTTGTCCCAGTTGATGCTGTCTTTGTGGAGTCGTGGCGGAGTTCCAGTTTTAAGTCGCCCCATCCTGAAACCCAGTCCAGCCAACGAATCACTCATCTTCGATGCTGAAGGTTCTCCTTTGCGTCCTCCAGGAAATGAGTTCTTTCCAATGTGGATGGTTCCATTGAGGAAGGTTCCCGTTGTAATGATCACTGCTTGTGATACGACTTTCGAACCATCTGATGTGATAATGCCCCTTAATTTGCTGTTTTCTGTCCAGATTTCGCTAACGGTTGTCTCAATGATATTCAGGTTGGGAGTGGCCTCGATAATAAGTCTCATCCTTGTCGCGTAGGCATGTTTGTCGCATTGTGTCCTGAAGGCCTGGACGGCGGGTCCCTTTTTTGTGTTCAGGGTGCGGAACTGGATTCCCGTGTAATCGCTGTTCCGGGCCATTTCGCCCCCCAAGGCGTCGAGTTCGCAAACAATGTGTGATTTGGCGATGCCGCCTATGGATGGGTTACATGACATTTTGGCAATGGCATTCCTGTCCATGGTGATCAGGGCGGTCTTGGCGCCCATTCTGGCGGCGGCCAGGGCTGCCTCACAGCCTGCGTGGCCTGCACCAATGACTATGACTTGAAATGGATCCATCTACTTACCGATGCAGAATCGACGGAAGATGTTATTGAGCAGTTCGCTGTGGTAAACCCGGCCCGTTGCTTCGCCTAGTGTCTCAAGTGCTCCTCGCAGTCGGGATGCTGCCAGTGCCGGTTCAGGGGTGGGGCGCTTTAGGAGCAGGGAGGCCTCTACGATGTCCTTGTGTGCAGATATGAGCAGTCTGCGGTGACGCTCCGATATCAGTGCGTGATGCTCGGGAGAGTCCAAAATGCCCAACTTCGACACAATGGCTCCTTTGAGGTCGTCAAGCCCATGACGGTGAGTCGCACTAATCAACAAAGTAGACCATTTAGCCTCAATAGACTGTATGGTCATATTTAATGCAATATCGCATTTGTTAATAACGATAATTGATTTCTTACTATTCAATTTATCGAGTTGATATGCATCATGATCATCGACCTCAACCGATCCGTCTATTACGTATATTGTCAAGTCTGCTTTACTAAGGTGATGTAATGCGCGCCGGATCCCTTCTGATTCGATTTCACATTCAGAGTTACGAAGCCCTGCCGTATCGACTAAACGGACCATGTAGCCATCTATGGAGAAGTGTTCTTCAATAATGTCGCGCGTGGTTCCTGCGATCGGTGTGACAATGGATCTTTCTCTCCCAAGAAGTGCGTTCATGAGTGTGGATTTGCCCACATTGGGTCTGCCTGCGATTACTACCAGGGCGCCTTCACGAAGTAAATGACCTTCATGCCAAGTCGATAGAAGTGACATCAGATCAGTTTCAAGAGTTTGTAATTGGTCAATTACGTTTGTTGTAACTGATTCCGGCAGTTCACCTTCTGAGAAATCGAGTGTTGATTCAATATCCGCCGCAAGACCCAGTGTGGCGTCGTAGAGAGTGTTAAATGAGACACTCAGGGCGCCATTCAATTGCTCCAAGGCGGCATTTGCCGCGCGATCTGTCCTTGCCCGTATCAGATCAAGAACCCCCTCGGCCTGAACCAGATCAATACGGCCGCTCAAAAAGGCGCGTTTGGTGAATTCACCGGGATCAGCCAGTCGGGCGCCCTGATCAAGCGCGGCGCGCAATATGCGTTTGGAGGCCTCCGAGCCACCGTGACCCTGAATCTCAATGGAATCCTCGCGTGTATAACTATGGGGTGCCCGGTAAATCAACAAAATGACTTCATCAGCAACGCCTTCCGTGCCCTGGATCGTACCGTGAAGAAAGGACCGGGCTGGTCTCTGCGAGGGTGGGGGGCCTTTTCCGACAAAAATCCGGTCCGCAATCCTCATGCTATCCGGGCCGGAGACGCGCACAATCGCAATGGCGCCCTCTCCCGGCGCCGTGGCAATTGCCGCAATGGTGTCCTCTATGAACGCTTGGGTCATCAGCGTGGATTATTCCATAACAAACGGCTTTCACCATAAAATTATCATGCTCGCCAAACTTCCCCAATCCGAATCCCGTTCGCAGAAATCATGAGTCGGACACGGTTGTGCTCCTTTCGATGGAAAGATAAGTTTGTTCCATTTATGTAATTCACTATAGTTAGCGCTTGGCGGACACGGAATAGGAAGAGGAAAAAGATGATCGAATGAAAATGAATACATGCGTTGCGATCGTCACGGTCATGGTAATCATGCTGGGCCTCTCTAGCACGGCCAATGCCCGAATGCTACCCAAAGAACCTCTGCTCATGGCGGTCTTGGAGGGGAACGAACAGCAAGTCAAAGGCCTGATTGATGCCGGGGCGGACGTCAACAAGATTGACGAAAGGTACGGTTGCACGGCCCTGCATCTCGCCGCACAAGAAGGCCGGTTGGGCATTGTCAAAATACTGAGAAAAGCGGGAGCGAAGATCGATGCGGGGAACACAAACAAGGAGCCTCTTTTGTTCGCCGCTGTGATGTCCGGATCGACCAACGTGCTCACGTTCCTCGTGGATGAAGGAGCAAGCACGAAGAGCAGGAACTCGGACGGGGAGACCTTGCTCCACCAGGCCATACTTTTCCGCAAAATAGACATGGCCAAGTACCTGATCCGAATGGGTCTCGATGTGAACGCGAGGGACAAGAAAGGCCTGAGTCCGATGCATGAGGCGGCTTATGTCGGGGATGTTCCCATTTTCGAGGATCTGGTGAAGGCAGGGGCGAATGTGAACGCAACGAACTGGCACAGGGAGACGCCCTTGCACCTCGCCGCTGAATACGGTCACACGAACTCTGTCCGTGAACTGCTGAATGTCAACGCCAATCCCAACCTGTTGAGCGACGACGGGGACACCCCGTTGCTTCAGGCCGCTTCACCGGAAGTCGTGGACTTGCTTTTGAAAGCGAAGGCGGATCCGAACATCGGCAATAGCAGCAAATACACCCCGCTCTCCGGCGCCGTCGTCCAGAAGAAGGGAATGCCTATTGTGAGGCTGCTCGTCCTGGGTGGGGTGGATGTCAACAAACGTATTGACCACGAGAGAACGGCCATATTCGACGTGATCGCGGACGACAATGTGGAGATGTTTCGCTACTTGGTTGAGAACGGCGCCGACCTTACCGTCAAAGATGATGAAGGGCAGACGCCAAGGGACTGGGTCGAACACTACAAGGCCAAGAGGATTAAGCAATACTTAACTAGCAGGGGTAGTTCATCCCATGACATTTCGCGGTAGATACTACAAGGCCACGATGTTGCTACTCTGGGTGATTCTGCTGGGTGCGGTTTTTGCGAACGTGGAGATCCAGATCGAGGGGGGGGCGGGGTGGGCTGCAAACCTGCCGACATGGCGTCTCGAAAATTCCTGGTTGAACTGGTTTTGGGGCGGGAAGACGATCACCGGCTACCACGCCTGGGTTTTTTCCTTCATGGCCCTGGTGTTTCACGTTCCGTTGTTTGTGGTAGGGAAATTTTCCTGGCGTCTGGAGGCCCGTATTCTCGGATCGGTGATGGTTTTTTGGATTGTTGAGGACTTCCTCTGGTTCCTCTTTAATCCGGCTTTTGGATTCGGCAAGTTTTCACCCCGGTTTATTCCCTGGCACAAGCACTGGTTGCTCGGTGTTCCGGTTGACTACCTTCTTACCATCACGGCCGGCCTGCTGTTGATCGGTTGGTCTTGGAAGCGTAAGTCCCCCGTCACTTCAACGATTCTTCCTCGGCCGCCTCTTCAAGGATGATCGCCTCATCCTTCGGTTTGATGTCGCCCAGGGAACCCAGCGACAGGATCTGTGGCCAGCGTTTGGCGCATCCGATCACGGCGCCCACAGCGCCGATGCCGCCGAAAATGACAGACCCGACAGCACCGGCAATGCGGGAGGAGAGCCCCGACTCGGCCCAGCCGAAGCCTGATGCCAGGGCCCCGAATAATCGGGCGCTGGCCCCGGACTCGAACCCGCCGAGATCGTTGGATGAGACGATGAAGATGTTGTTCACCGCCGAGACCCGCCCGCGCATGGAGTCGGGGGTCAATACCTGAACCAGCGTGTGGCGGACAATGACGCTGACATTGTCACATGCGCCGATCAGGAACATGGCTGCCATGGAGACCCAGAACCATTGGGAAATACCGAACAGAATTGTGGCGGCGCCGAATCCGGCCACCGCCCAAAGCATGGCCCGCCCCGCGTTCCTGATCGGCGGCAGGTGGGTGATGG
>CAYHEL010000224.1:0-4568 GCA_964355415.1 uncultured Verrucomicrobiota bacterium
TCTCGTGGCTCCTTGCGCATGATGTCAAGGAAGGGCGGGATCACCTCAATTTCTCGGCCTGGTCCGGCTACACGACCTCCGGCAGAAATTACCTCAGGGACAAAATGATCAAGGAGATCGGCGACGGCGACATGCCGCCTGCTCCCTATGCCTGGATGCACCGCGAAGCCGCCTTGAGCGCTGAAGACCTGAAGGTGCTCAAGGATTGGGCCAACGCGGAAAAAGACCGGTAACCGGCCGCACGGGCCGGAAACCCGAAAATCGCGATCTAAAGCGCTTTAGATGCAAATTTTACATGCTGTGGAAGCGTAGGGACGGGAAGCGTAGGGACGGGAAGCGTAGGGACGTGGCAATAGCCAACCCCACCCGGCTTTGCACCGGGTTGATCTTCAACCGGATGGCGAACTCCACAACTCGCCCTTGATATAGAGTATCTGCCGATACTCCCCGGACACCGTTCCCCAATTGATTCAATTCGTAAGGGACTAATCCGCCAGACTCAGCGCCGGATCGCCGAACAAAACCATGGACGGCGCGTCCACTTCGATGGCGTTGTCCGAATCCTTGCCGCGATCCGCCTCGGACTGTTTGTCCTTCCAGTTGAGGTACCCTTGCCACTTGGCCTCATTCAGGGCAAGACCGATGGGCAGTTTTTTATTCAGGAAATTCTCCCAGAACAAGACGCATTGATCCGCTCCGGGACCCTTGGGCGCATACCGCCAGAAACAAATTGCCTGGCATTTGTTCGGCGCCAGAAACGCCGCCGCACCGGCATGAATGGCGGATGTCGGCAGGAATTCGTCATTGCTCTTGAAGGGCGCCAGGACGCATCCGACATTGCATCCGATCACATAGGCCACGGTGGGCGCGGCAAACTTGAGATGCTTTCGGAATTCCGGACCGGTGGCCATGTAGTTCTTCATGTCCTTCCCTGTCCGGCCCGCCTCGACCCTCATATAGGGCGGGTCGCCATGGGCGATATACTGGATCGTCCCATACGTGCTCGTTGACTCGAATAGTTCGGGCGCCGTCCTACCCTGTCCATCCTTCTTCGTTTCATCACGCGGAAAGACGTAGTCTGTCTTCAGGCCGGTTCCAACGAACACATCCTGCACATTTTTGGCCGGGAAAAACGGTTCGTTCGGAGAAGCATCGGGACCGCCCTCATCCGGTTGATTCAACCGGTGGCCGTCGAACACCACGGCATTCTTTTCCCAGCCAGTCGGCGCCAGCGCCGCGTATTTCCCTCCGGGCAGGTACTCCTTGCGGAAGAATGTTTTGACGAGTTGGAGACTCGCATCCTGGATGGTATCGGCCATGATCCGGCCCACGGCCAGATCGGGTTTCACAAACCGGGTGTAGTCCACGTCATTTCGCAAGGTGGCATAAGGCGTATCCGCCGGCACATAGTCGATGGAGATGTTCCAATACTTGTATGTGGTGTGCAGGTCGATGATGTAGTGCGGCAGTTCGATCGATCCCCCCACCAGGGCAAGATATTTCGGCGTTTGACCGTTATCAACAAGGTACTTTTCAGCGGCATACGAATCGTCCTTCACCTTCTGAAAGACCGGCCTCACATACTCCAATTTCGCCTTGTCCCCGGCATCCCCCAGACTCACACCCAGGGCATGCAGGCGGGCGCGGTCGCCGGTGTAGTCACCGGTCTGCACAAGCGCCTGCCGGTACGCCGCCAATGGCGCGGAGGCCAATGACAAATAGGGCCATTGAACAGCGGGGTTCAACGCATCATCCGTATCATGTGGATTCGTGATGATGACATAGTCGCCCTTCCGTCCCCTGGCTTCCAGCGCCGACAGGTGATACTTCCAGACCGCCTGTTTATCGGCCAACACAACCGTGTCCTTCACGGGCAACTTGACCTTCCCGCCAACCACAATGGCCTTCTTGACGTCCAACGCCTTGAGCGTCGCCGAACTGGGGTTCACGAGGATCGGCGCGGACAACAAAGCGGCGCTGGGCACAACCCAGAGCGCCTGCTCATAGGTCGAGACCACGAATACGGTTTCCGCTTTCGTCCAATATTTCTTTGCCAGGCCGGCCGTGGCCGTGATCGCATCGCGGCCAAAATCCTTCACGGCGGCGACATCGTGCGGAAGACTAACCTCCGACTTGCCTGACCCGTCGTTTAGAATCAGCGGCGTCGCGCTACCGTCGGCATAGAACGCCGGAACCGCGCTGACGGCAACCAGGGCCTGCCACTGCGACCGTTCCAGGTTCAGAACCAACGCCTTTCCGGGCGCTTTTCTCTCATTGCCATTCTCCGCGGCAAAGGCGCCGACAGCGATCAGGGCGAGAACCATGAATGCCAGACTCGTCGATTGTATTGTTTTCATTTTAGAACCCCAGAATCACGTTCAGTTTAGCCACATAGGTTTCGGTATCTCCGTTGGTCGGGAATGTCACCCAGGTCTCGAAGCTCGAGTAAACTGACGCGACTGTATATCTAGCTAGCTAGACATGTCAACCCACCTTTTTTCGTCCGGGAAATCGATTCAGGCTGTTGACCTGACGCCGAATCGGGCTTGAACAGACACGTCATGATTCCAAAGGATCTCGGAATGACGGGTCATCTCCACAGAAGAAGAGAACATTGGCGAAAGAAAATTTCAACAATCACAATCATGCAAACGATTCCAAAACACCAGCAAGTAAAGGGTATCGTGCTTGTGAAACATTGCCTATGGGATGACCGTAATTTACTCATGAGCGTTTTAGAGTCAAGGCGAAATCACTAATACGCGTTCCATTTCTTGAAACCCTGATAACAGGATGAGATCGAGCATAATCACGATGGAATTCGCATACTCCAAAAGGTCGCAGGCCGGAGCTATGCCGCTGATTGACCGCAGGTTGATCCCCTCCTCAATTATCCTCGCCTAGCGCATCGTGAATGCGTTAGTTGAGACCAAGAACAGGATTGTGCCGGAATGGATGGCTATTGCGGCACTTCTGGAAATCGGGCTTGAACCTCAAAGTGTCGGCCCCACAGAATCTCGGCATGACAGCCGTAGGCATGTGCCAGGTTTGCCGGGCGCAGGACATCTTCAGCCTTCCCGGCTTCCAGAATTGACCCCGCCTTCATCAGGATGCTGATGTCTGTAAACATGGGTGCTACTAGAATATCATGGCATACCATCAACACGGCCTGCCCCTCGGACGCCAACTGGCGAACCAGTCGATAGAATTCCAGTTGATGGGAGATGTCCAGATGCGAGGCGGGCTCATCCAACAAAAGGACTTTCCCTTGTTGTGCCAAGGCCATGGCAATCGCGATGCGCTGGCGCTCTCCTCCGCTGAGTTGACTGAAGAAGCGATTGCCCAGGGTATTGGCATCCACGCGAGACAAAGCGGATTCAACAATCCGGCAGTCCTCGGCTGATTCCCTTCCCATCTGCCCATGGGCATATCTGCCCAGCATGACCATCTGATGCACTGTGAATGGAATATTGCGAGGCATGTCCTGGGGGACCACGGCGACGTGCCGCGCCACCTCCGCCGATGACATGCCATTCACGGGTTCATCATCAAGCGTGACACAGCCGCTGCTGGGTCTTAGTGAACCATTCAGGCATTTCAGCAAAGTGCTTTTGCCGCACCCGTTCGGCCCGAATAACGCCGTAACAATCCCTGCCTGTACGGTCAGTGATACCTCGTTGAGAATGGGGCGATCCGGGTGATAGGCAAAGGAGATGTCGTTTGCGGTCAGATTCATTCCCCGGCCCTCCCGGCCCCATGGCGTAAAAGCATCCACAAAAAGACGGGCGCCCCAATCAAGGCGGTGAGGATGCCAACGGGAATTTCTGCAGGCGCAACCACCGTTCTCGCCAGCGTGTCGGCACCCAGCAATAACACGGCGCCGCCCAGTGCGGTCGCGGGCATCAGACGACGATGGTCGGCCCCCATGGCCAGTCGCAGCAGATGCGGGACGACAAGTCCGATAAAGCCGATCACACCGGTAAGACTGACCGCCACCGAAGTGGCCACCGCAATCAGCACCAGCAATTGCCTTTGCAGGCGAACGACATTCACGCCAAGATCGCGGGCGGTTCGGTCACCAGTCAGGGACACGTTCATGGCCGGGGCCAGGAGGCGCAAGGCAATCAGGCAGATTCCGCACAGGGGGAGCATCACCCAAACATCGCGCCAGGTTGCCTGCCACAAACCGCCCATCAACCAGAACACCAGGGTCTGGAGCCGCTCCCCCGCCACATACAACGCACCGGCGGTCAGTGAAGAGCAAAACGCGCTAATCGCCATTCCTGCGAGCAACAGAGACTGTCCAAAGTGCCCGCCGCGCCGGGCCAGGAGAAAAACAAGGAGCGACACCGTCAACCCTGAGCAAACACTGAGCACCGGCACAAGGGTATAGGGAACGAACGACGACGCAAGTAACCCTAGTACTGCCCCCACAGCGGCCCCATTGGAAACGCCCATGATGTAGGGGCTGGCCAGCGGGTTTCTGAACAATGTTTGTGACGCCAGTCCGGTCATTCCCATGGTGGCGCCCACGAGCAGCGCCAGCATGATCCGGGGGAGTCGGGTCA
>CAYHEL010000225.1:0-4559 GCA_964355415.1 uncultured Verrucomicrobiota bacterium
CCTTTCCCTACAGCCGTCGCCGGGGCACACGGGCCGACACACTGCCCGGCCAGATTCCCGAGACCACAAAAAAGGAACGTCTTGTCACAGTGGTCGAAATGGGCGACGCCAAACGTCTTTTGTTTGCTGAACGCTTCATTGGACGAACGGTCTCGGTTCTGATCGAACGTGTCGATACCGCCGGTAACGGCCACGGGTGGACGGGCGAGTATGTCAGGGCGACGGTTATGGCTTCCCGCGTTGAACCCCGCCAGGTCATTCCGATGCAGGTCGAAAAGGTGCGGGACGGGATACTTCTCGGAACCGAAACTCAGAACCAGTGCCAATGCTGAATAACTCAAGCCCTGATTTCGAACATCACGGGCACCTTCTTCTGGCGCTTTCTTCTTGCCTGTTGTAACCGCCCTGACTATGGTGCCGCCATGCGTTACATCAGCACAAGGGGAGACAAAGGGACTCAGGGCTTTCAGGCGGCGGTTATGACGGGACTGGCCCGGGATGGCGGTCTACTGCTACCGGCCGACATTCCGGATGTCTCCAACCGACTTTCAGAGTGGCAATCACTCTCCTATTCCAGCCTGGCTTTCGAGATCATACGGCTATACACCGATATCCCTGAAAGCGATCTGCGCGACATTATCACCCGCAGTTATTCCACATTCCGCCATCCCGACATTACCCCTGTCCGCAGCGTCGGCAATGTCCACATTTTGGAGCTGTTTCACGGGCCCACCCTGGCCTTCAAGGATGTGGCACTCCAGTTTCTCGGCAACACCTTTGAATATGTTCTGAGACAAAGCCATCGCGAACTGAAT
The DNA here is from genome assembly GCA_964355415.1 of uncultured Verrucomicrobiota bacterium. GTDB lineage: Bacteria > Verrucomicrobiota > Kiritimatiellia > CAIKKV01 > CAITUY01 > JAABPW01. Next base: position 816 of record CAYHEL010000225.1, read on the forward strand.
ATCCTTGCCGCCACCAGCGGTGACACCGGTAGCGCCGCGATTTGCGGGGTGCGGGGTCGCGACCGGATTCGGATTTTCGTGATGCATCCCCAGGGGCGCGTGAGTCCTCTCCAGGAACGGCAGATGACGACCGTTCTTGATTCCAATGTCTTCAATCTCGCCGTGGAGGGCACTTTCGATGATTGCCAGCGGATGATGAAAGCCATTTTCAGCGATCTTGCCTTCAAGGATCGCTATTCCCTGGGCACGGTAAACTCGATCAATTGGGCCCGCGTTCTGGCCCAGATCGTCTATTATTTCTTCTCCGCCTTCCGCGTGATGCGCCTCACAGGAGCCAAGCAGATCCAGTTCACTGTTCCCACCGGAAACTTCGGAGACATCTTCGCAGGCTATGTTGCCGCAAAAATGGGATTGCCCATCCGCCGTCTTGTGCTGGCCACGAACGAGAACGATATTCTCGCCCGCTTCTTCAACACGGGCGTCTATCGCGCCGAGCCGGTTCACGCCACCATCAGCCCTTCCATGGATATCCAGGTTGCCAGTAACTTTGAGCGCTACCTCTATTACAGACTGGGATCCGATCCCGCCCGGGTTTCCGACGTCATGAAGGAGTTTGAATCCCAGGGTCAACTCTCCCTCCCTCCCCTGGCGGACGGGAACATAGACGAGTTGATCGTCGCCGGATCAGGAAATACCGAGGAAACCCTGGCCTGTATCCGGGAGATTCATTCCCGCTATGGATATTTGCTGGATCCCCATTCCGCCGTCGGCGTTCATGTGGCTCAGGGCCATCTGTTCAAGGATGCCCCCATGATCTGTCTGGCGACGGCCCATCCGGCAAAATTCGGACAGTCCATTCAGGATGCCACCGGACGCGATTTGGCCCGACATTCCCTTTTGGACGCCTTGCGCGAACTTCCCGCCCGTTGCACCATCCTGCCGGCTCGGGAAGGCGAGATTCGTCATTTTTTGGAAGCGAATCTGGGGATCAAGGCGACCAATAATATGGCCACCGCAATCACGCCACACGGGATACCGAAAATCCAATCTCCGTAGCGGGTATAGACCGTGGGTTGAAAATCGGCGTCCGGCAGAGGAACTTGCCAACGGGGCGAGGACGCCTGCGGGGGAGTTCCCCTGGCATTTTCGGTTGGATTGAGAATAACCCCCGTGGGCAGAATCAAACATGTGATTCCCGAGTTGGCCACCCGTATGGCCGACACGCGATTCTCAACGCACCGGAACACGCAATGGCTCAGGTGCTGCTCGGGCCCTGCGGACTGATCAAACCAGGCGTCGTTTGTCTGATTGACCAACAAACGGGCTCCGGCTTTGACAAACGTCCGTGACAACCCCGCCATAATGTCCTCGAAACAGATCAGGCACGAAAACGACCAGGCCGGCTGACCCGTTGAAAACACCGTCGCCTGTTTGCCGGGCTGACAATTCCACCCCATGGGCGCTAGATTCGCCAGCCACGGGATCCATCCGCTCAACGGAACATATTCGCCGAAGGGAACCAGATGCTGCTTGTAATACGACTTCGCCATGGTTCCGTTGGTGGCGAACAAAAAACTTCCGTTATAGCATAGTGATTCACTGTTAACCTTGAGGATGTCCATGGAACCGACCAGAAGCGGAGCCCCTTTTCGACACAATTCCAAGGCCAGATCCCTCGACTCCCCCTCTTCCGTTACGCAATATGGAGTTGCTGTTTCAGGCCAGATCACCAGATCGGGAAGTGTCACCTCCGCATCAAGTGCCCCGATGGTCAGGTTGCGCAGCGAGGAATGGACAGAGTCAATCTGATTCTGTGACCATTTTTGAACCTGGGGGATGGCCGGCTGGATGGCCACAATGTCCACACCGTTCCCGATGGCCCCGTGCTTGAGAACGAGGGCATAACCTGACCGGTAACACAGAGCGATCACCGTCAGCGCCATGAACAACTCGATGTGAGGCCTGTATTTTCGATCACATGGCGGAAGATAGCGGATGATCGTAAACGCCAAACTGGTATTGACGAGCATCACCAGCGCCGAAATGCCGGGGACACCCGCCCACTGCGCCCATTGAATAAGGACGATATTTCGGTATTGTGATATCCCCAGGAGGTTCCACGGGAACCCCGTGAGCCAATACGATCTCGCCACTTCCCATCCCACCCACACGACAGGCAACAGAATCGTGAGAATGGCGGACTGCCAGAGTTTGGCCGTGCCGATTTTCCTGCACAGCCACGAGGCAGCGACCGAAAATGCGCCCCAATACAGCGCACAACAGGCGCCAAGACCCAGCCACGCGAGACCAATCAGAAGCACAGGCGCAGGCGATGTCTCAAAAAGCCGAAACAACCAACTCAGAGAGAGTAACCAGAAGACCAACCCGCCTGAAAACCCGAGTCCAAATGCCTGGCTGACAGTGTTACCCCCCTTTGGTTGCCGCAAGAGGGCAATCAAAAGGGGAATGAAAGCGACCCACGCCAAATTGGCCGTATTAAACGGCGGGAAAGAGAGCGCTAGGAGCCCCCCCGACAACAGGGCCGACGGTATTCGCCAGTGGCGGACAAGCCGTTCCATCAGGCATTTTCCCCGCAACACTTCTTGTATTTTTTTCCGCTTCCGCAGGGGCAGGCATCATTGCGACCCACCTTCTGAACCGTCCGCTGAACCGGAGTCGAAGCCGCCTTGAAAACCGCCTGCATGACCTCATTGCCGCCCCGCACGGTCGGACGTTGCGCCTCCGCAGGCGCCCCGCCAACGCCCTGGCCGAGCACCGCCACACCGTCATGAATGGTTTGCATCGGCATCTGACGCATCATCCGTTCAAAGGCCAGTATCTGCGACGACGTTCGGAATATCTTTTCACAAATATCCTCGCGAATATCATCCATCAGCGTGGCAAACATGTCATACGCTTCACGCTTGTACTCCACCAACGGATCCCGCTGGCCATAGGCACGCAAACCGACTCCCTGGCGCAATCCATCGATACTGCGCAGGTAATCCTGCCAGTGCTGGTCAATCGACTGCAACATGACCTGACGCTCGACATTCTGCATCAAATCGCCGCCTTCATTGGCAATCTTGATTTCGTAGGCGTGTTTGACCTTGTCGAAAATACGGTCAGTCACCACATCCAAGTCATCCTTCCCCAAACTCAACTCGTCCCGTTTCACAGAGATCGGAAAGGCGCCATGCAACCAGAGCAGAAAAGCCTCACACGCATCCTCCTTGCCTCCCTGAAGCATCTCCTCGACGTGCGCAGAGATGACTTCATAGAGAACATCCAGCAATTGCTCGCGGGTCTGGGTGCTTCGGACAATATCCCCGCGGAACGAGTAGATGATGGAACGCTGCTTGTTCATCACGTCATCGTATTCGAGAGTCCGTTTTCGGATGGAGAAGTTCTGCTGTTCCACGCGGCGCTGGGCGGTTTCAATGGAGCGATTCAGGAGTCTGTGCTCCAACATTTCTCCATCCTCCATCCCGAACCGCTCCATAAATCCGGCAATCCTCTCGGAACCAAATAGACGCATCAGATCGTCTTCCAGTGAGACATAGAAGCGGGACATTCCGGGATCACCCTGGCGGGCGCAACGGCCGCGCAACTGCCGGTCGATACGTCGCGACTCGTGCCGCTCCGAACCGATCACATACAAGCCGCAGGGTTTCTCGGTCAACTGCTCCTTCAAGGTGCTGCCCTCGTATTTATCCGACAGCGAGGTTTGCGACAGAATCACCG
>CAYHEL010000226.1:0-4535 GCA_964355415.1 uncultured Verrucomicrobiota bacterium
GTCTTCGCCATGACGATTTGCTCGATATCCTTGATCCCCGTCGCCCCGCTGATGGGGATGCCCTGTTCCCGGCAAAGTTTGAACCCGTTCCACTCCCCGGGATTATGGGAGGCCGTGATCATAATACTGCCATCGGCGCCCAGCGATCCATTGGCATAATACGACATTGGCGTCGAGCACAGGCCAATGCTCACAACATCCGCCCCCTGCATGGTGATTCCCTTGCACAAGGCGTCAAAAAGCGGCCTGGAATGAGGCCTCATATCATAGCCAATGACCACCTTTTTGCATTTCAAAAACGTGACAAAGGCCCGGCCAATCGCGGTGGCCAAGGTCTCATCTAATCCCTTGCCGTAGATTCCCCGAATATCATACGCCTTGAATATGCCTGACATCGCCGTCCTCCTGTTTCTTGTTCGCTGCCATTTCCCTGAAAATAAAAAAGGGACGCTCGTGAGCGTCCCAAACGAAAACCCTACCCGGATCATTACGAATGGGTCGTCGTCTTGTGTACGGCTTTCTTGGCCGGAACCGTCTTGGCGCCACTCTTCTTGACAGGCACAACCTTACTCTTGGAGGGATCCGGCTTCTTCACTTCGTCTTTCGCCTTAGCCTGTTTGGCGGCTTCCTCGGCCTTCTTACGCATCTCCTCCTGAATCTGCAACTGATGCTGACGTGTCCACTCCATGGCGACCTGGCGCAGTCTCTCGGCCTCGTTCATCTTAACGACGGCTTCCTGTTTGATCTGCTCACATTCATTCGCGAGGGTGACTTTTTCGGCGGTGAGGCGCTCAACATCCTTGCGGCGGTTTGTTGCCATCACGGAAGCAGAAATGGCCCAGATCGTGACGACGGCCACAACAATCAACAAAAATATGGCCGTTGTATTCTTCGGTTCGCGCAAAGACTCGTTCTCCATTGTCGTATCTCCTCTTACTTGTTCACTATCATGCTGTTCTCGTCAAAAACAGCGCACACTATGCGAAATCAGTTCAGGAAACACAAGTGAATTTTATCCCATAGAACGGTTACACCTCCCGCGCCGACGATGCCCGCTTCCCCGGCCCCTGATTGGGATCCCCTTCCTCCTTCACTGAGTGGGCAAGGAGCAGGAGGAGAGTTCCGGCGGCCATGTCAAATGGCCCTTCCCCAACCTGCCAGAAAAAGGGAAGACCTTCCACCCTGTCAACACCGGTCAATGCGGCACCCAGCAGAATGGTTCCTATGCCCACGCAAGAGAGCAGCGGACGATAACGCGACAAGTCGAGTGATAGAACCCATAGCAAACCGCCATACAAGGCGTAAAATGCCGATGTGGATCGGGCCAAATATCCGACAATCGGCGCATCCGGGAGTACACCCAGTCCGAGATATTGATGAATTTCATTCATCCAGGCATAAGGCATTACCACTCCAAACGCAGCCAGTGCGGCGACAAACCCTACCGAACGAAGAAATATTTTCAGAGCCCGTTCCATTGTCAATCCTTCTGTTTGTCGTTCTGTTTCTGATCCCCGCGTACCTTCGGGACGTCACTGTTTGAAGTCTTTATCATATCCCCTCCATATCTTTCCATGTCCATTTCTTCCGTCCATTTCTTCCCAGGGTTCTCATCCGAAGGAGCGAGAGCGCCTATGCGCTTGACCCTTTCGGGCGGGATAGGCATGTTATGCCCCATGAAAACAGAACCCTGTGTCAGACCGGATTGGGATCGATACTTTATGGATATTGCCATGGTGGTGGCCAAGCGCGGCAACTGTAGTCGGCGTCAAGTCGCCTCCGTGATTGTCAAGGATCAGCGCATTATTTCAACCGGCTATAACGGGACACCCCGGGGTGTCAAGAATTGCTGTGAGGGCGGATGCGAACGTTGCGCTGGAGACGCTCCTTCGGGTACGGCGCTGGGTGAATGTATTTGCTGTCATGCCGAAGAGAATGCCATCACCCAGGCCGCCTACCATGGAATTGCACTACGGGGCTCAATCCTCTATTCAACGCTCAGCCCCTGCCTGACATGCGCCAAAATGATCATTAATGCGGGAATCCAGGAAGTCGTGTTCGACAAAGAGTATGAGTTCAGCGACCAGACACGGGCACTTCTTCATCAGGGAGAAGTCCGTGTTCGTAAACTGGCGAGTTCCTGATCCCCCCCCCTGTCGGGTGGCAACAAAAAAGCCGCTGGGAACAGCGGCTTTTATGAATCGAGATGACGTCTCCGTCTATTTACTGGTGGGATCCACCGGTTTAACGTCAACCGTAGGAGTTTTGATAGCAGCAGGCTCTGCAATAACGGGTTTGTCAATCACCGCCGCAGGTTTTTCAACACCCGACGTCACAGGCGCAACAACGGGGTTTTTCTCGATCTTGTATTCAACTTTCGGTTCCTCGGTTGTCTTGGCAGCTTCCGCCTTGGACGCATCCACATTGACATCACACTTCATTACAGCCGACTTGGGTTCGGAGGTCATGATGGGACCGGGAGGCAACTCTTCAGACTCCAGTTTGGCGGGGCTCAGATCGACTTCCTTCCCCGGTGCGCCCCAGCGTCCGTAGCGTCGGCGTTCGGCGTTCTGGTCCTTGATGCTCAAGCCATTCGCTTCCGCAATCCATTTCCACTGGCTTGAACTGAAGTTCAGGGTTTTCCCGAATTGATTGACCAGACTGGTCGTATCCAAGGTGTTGATCTTCACCGCATTCCTGGCCCAGTTGGGTGCGCTTGCCAGTTGAGCGGGTAACGAATTGTCATCGCCTAGAATGAATACATGCCGCGGATCGCCCGACATGAACGCTCCCTGCTGGAAGTCTTCCGGTGTAATCTGAAGCCATTCCTGGCCATTCCAGATATGAATCAGCGGAACCGCCAAAGTGGGACTGTTGTTGTAGGTAACCAGACCGACATCCTTAAGACGCGCAATCTGGAAAGCCAGGTGGACAATGCGTTTCCGAGCCGGCATAACAATGATCGACTCCGGGGTGGCTGTTGCCGCCAGAACACAATCCGATGTTACCATGACCGCCAAGGCGACCAACCCCAAACCCAACCCTTTTTTCAACGTCATAATGAGAACCTCCTGAAATAATGCGACGCCTGAATCTAGCGTGCTTGTCGTCTCAACGCAAGTGCAACTTCAACGGCCTTATTTCCCCAACACTTTCCTGAACTGCTGCGTCAACAGGGGAACGATGGTAAACAAGTCGCCCATAATGCCATAGGTGGCAACCTTGAAGATGGGCGCGTCGGCATCCTTATTGATCGCGACAATGATATCGGAGGACTGCATGCCAGCAAGATGCTGAATCTGGCCGCTGATGCCGACCGCGATGTAGATCTTGGGGCATACGGTCTTTCCGGTCTGTCCAACCTGATGCGAATACGGGATCCAGTTTGAATCCACGGCGGCACGCGAGGCGCCCACGCCCCCGCCAATCACATCGGCCAGTTCGCGAAGCAACTGAAAGTTCTCGGATGTCTGCAGGCCGCGCCCCCCGGACACGATGATGTTGGCTTCGGCGATATTCATGGTGGTTTCCACCTCGGGGACAAACTTCAGGCGGCGCGCCTTGGCCTGAAACAACACCTCGGCGATGGTTTCCAGGGACACCTCCCCCTTGCGGGCAAGATTCACCTCGGCCTCTTTCATCACCTTGTGGCGCACGGTCGCCATTTGGGGCCGCGCATGGGGGGTCTCGATGGTCGCCATGATGTTGCCGCCGAAAGCCGGACGCGTCTGGAGCAGGTTCCTGGTCTTGGGATCAATGGCCAGAGCCGTGCAGTCGGCCGTCAAACCGGCATTGACCCGAACGGCCACGCGGGAGACCAGACTGCGTCCGATGGTTGAGGCGCCACACAGGATGACATTGGGTTTATGCCGGTTCACCAGATCGATGATGACATTGGCATACGATTCATCCTGAAAATACTCCAGCGCGGGATTATCCACGAGATACACTTTGTCGGCGCCGCGGGCAATCAGTTCCGCGCTCCTTGCCTCCACCTTGCTTCCCAGTAAGATGGCGCACAGCTTCATTCCCAGCGAGTCGGCCAGTTTTCGCCCTTCGCCCAGCAGTTCAAAGGTGATGGACTGGATTTCGCCGTCATGTTGCTCGGCAAATACCCAGACGTCCTTGAAATCGTCAAGATTGATGGCTTTTTTCGCCTGCTCCTTGATCCAGATAGAGTCGAATTTGCATGCCGCGACGCATGATCCGCACAGGGTGCATTTCATGAGATCGATGATGGGTGTGGTTTTACGCTCCGCCTGCGTGATGGCCCCGAAAGGGCAAACCTTGACACACGCGCCACAGAAGACACATTTTTCGGTAATTTTGATGGGATCGCTCATGATGAATTCCTTAATTAGCGGCGCCCAGAACGGCGTCCTTCAGTTTGGCTATGAGTTGGTGGACGATCTCCGAGGGCTCGCCTCGCAGCATTTCGCCCCCCTGCCGTGCGGGCGGGGTGAAGATCCGAACCACCTTGGTTGGCGACCCGTCCAACCCGAGGCACTTGGGGTCGCATGACAGGTCGGCGGCTT
>CAYHEL010000227.1:0-4506 GCA_964355415.1 uncultured Verrucomicrobiota bacterium
TGCTCGCATAGACTGGCGTGTCGTCAAGGGGGGGTGTCCGACCTGCTGGGCCATAACATCACGAACTGTTGTGCTCCCGGCAGCGACGACGCAGATGCCCAAACTCGGCACCACAATCGGGCCGTTGGCTAACTGACTCCACGCGAAAGAGAAATTACCCAAAGTGGTACACAGACTGACGACAGTACGATCCCGTTTGCACTTTTCATCGGTGCTAAAGACACTGATCTTCACTCCGCGACGGTCCTGTCCGTCAGCACGCTCTCGCCAATGCGCACCGTCAATTGAAAGCGCACTTGAGTCACCATCCAGCGGCGCAACCGAAACCAAACTTCCGTTGTACACTTCCACTTTGCCATCACAACGATTCCGATTTGCGCTCTTCCCAAAACCCCACTCGATCTCGGCCTGCATTGATGGCATCCATGTGGTCAGTCCGAAAGCTGCTATATTCAGAACTTGTAGGTCGGCTCGTGTTGACCGAACGTAGATCTTGGGGGTCGCTTTGCCAGTCCCCCGATAGGCAACCATCATCGTTCCTCGATCGGTTCTGACAGGCGCCGCCTCGACCATGAATGGAATCAGGACGGGATCATTCTTCCATCCCGGCTCATCCTTCCATCCCGGCTCATCATCCCACATGGATGCGACATCGAGTCCAAGAACCTGAACCTCCTCAATGCCGGATCCATGATCGCATTGGAATTCAACCACAACTCGTTCAATAGACCGTGGTTCCTCCCACAACAAGCCGGCCAGCACCTCCTCTCGCCGCACAAATTCAGGCGAGTTCAGATACTGCCAAGCCATAGAACCGTTGATGACTTCCTTCTTCATGAACTTGCTCGGGAAAAGAAAGGTCGTCTCCGATGGGTTCGCCGACGAACCTTTTCGATAGACAAAGGCCCAGGTCGAAAGATCGACAGGGTCACCGGGCACTGGACCTGAAGCGCCCGCACTTTGGTTTGTTGAGTTGTCCATGTTTATCTCCTTGAGTTGGTTGATGGGACTGATGTTTCGCGGGTTTCGATCTTCTGGGATGAGAGATTCGTTGTCTGTATCATTTTTCTGAGTTCAGTACCGGGCCGTGACGACAACTGCGCCATCAAGGGCCTTGAGGACAATCACTTCTATATCGTTGTTGAAATCCTTCCAATCCTTGCCGTTGACCGTGACGCTTTTGATCGGCGCGGATTTGGGATGACGCAGACTCAATCGGACTTCCTGGGGCGGATTGCGCGCCGGCATCTTTACCGTGGCATTGATCTTGCCGTTATCGACGTCAGAGATAATCGAGTATTCCACCGGTCCGAAGAAAGTCGGCGAGTTGGTCACGCTGATCTTCTTGCCTTGTTCAAACCATTCTCTGAGGCAGAAACGGGACAGCCAAAGATTGTCGCCTTCCTCCTGAACCAGCATCATCCGCACTCGTTCCAGAAACGCCGCCTCTTCGAAGGTCTTGTCATTGTTGCCCCCGAAGCCGTTGGTGAAGGGATGTTCGCGGAACCGGTAGCCATTCTCGGGGATGATCTCGCTGGCGTATTGCGCATACAGTGCCCGGATGGCCAGTGGCACGTCGCCAGCCATGAAATGGACGAAGCCCTGAGGTTCGTGCCCGCATTGGTTATGGTATCCCGACAGATCGAACCACGGCTCAGCCGACTTGCCGCCGTGTTGTAGGAAGATGTCTTCGACCACATCGAAGGTGTCCTGCACTGCCGGCTCGCGCGGGTCATACACGCCTTTCCAGCAGACCGACAGGCCGTTGGCCAGATTGTCGTGATACATGGACCAATCACCTTTTCTGCTGACTTGAATGAACAGGAATGTCGGCCAAAGTCCACGGGTGTAGGGTCCATAAGGCATGTACCGGCGATAAGTCCCATCCTGCACCTGCATCACCGGGGTCAGGGCCACCGAGCGATCCACGGCGCGGCGGATGGCTTGGCGATAGGCTTGCGCTTCCTGCCGCATCGCCTGCCCGCGCTGGGGGTCGTCGAGGGCGACCATCTCGGCAATGGCTGCCAGCCCCCCTTGGAAACCCGCGTCGAAACGATAGCCCATCCGGTGGCCGCCCAGGTCCCCGGACAGGGCCATGGGCGGCAACAATCCGGAAGCCCAGCAATTCGCCGGCAATGAGCCACTCCATTCCTTCCGCCACTGCTGGGTCAGGTCGTAACTGGCCTGCAGTTCCGGCAGGACCTTCTTACGCCATTCATCGTTGCGGGTCATCTGGTAGTGGAAACCCGCGGTCGCCTGGATGCAGCCATGGCCTTCTTTGTGCAACGCGTAGTTGTCGCGCTGGGCCAGGTTGCCGGGCGGGTTGACTTTCTTCTCGGACTGCAACCAGTAGTTCAAGCCGCCTTCGGCAAATTGGGGCAGGCCGATGAGATCATAGGCGCGAAGAACCTGGAACGATTCGCTGGCCAGGACGGTTCGGACCATGGGACCACCTCTTTTTGGGGGCCTGTTCGCCCAGATGCTGACCATGTAAGAACCATTCGGGAGTTTGTCCGTGTTCGCCTGTAAGTGTGACGCGCCTAAGCGCCATTGATCATTCAGCGCTTTCTCGGGCACGTCGATCGTCATGCCGGGCGGCAGGTGTTTCTCATCCGGCGCCGGAATGGGCGGCAAGGTCTTGCCCGGGAACACGGCGGCCATCGCGGCGCTCCAGTTCAACTCGGTATGCTCGCGCACCCGTTGGCGGATGGTCTTCTTGCCGCTGGCGGCCACTTCCTTCTGGAACTGCGCGGCGGTGAGGCCGCTCCCCTCCTTGGTGACGAAGATCCCGGCGCTGGGAATCAGAATCGGACCCTTATCGAGGTCCGAAGGCGCGAACGAGATGCCGCCCACGCTCGTCCACAGCGTCACGATGGAGCGGTTGCCATAGGGCGTCTGGTCCGTGTATCCCTGCGTGGGGTTATCGGTCAGCCAGACGCGGGCGTGGATGCCGCGCCGGCCCGTGGCATCGGGATTGTCGCGCCAGTGCCGTTGACCGGTTAACTTCACACTGCTGTCGGCCAGGGGTTTGAGGTCGGTCACGTAACCTTGGTACGCTTCGATATGCCCATCCATTTTCTGATCTTTGACATCCGCTCTCTGCCCGCCGCTCTCTGGCATCTTGCCCGCGAATCCCCATTCGATCTCGATCTCCAACGGCTTGCGCCACGTTGCGTCGCCATAGAGATGCGTGGTGAATCGGGCGGTGTCAGCGACGTTCCCACTGAAACGGATCGCCGCCTTGTCGCAGGGCTTCCCCGCCGGAAAAGCGAAGGCGATGGAATTTGGACGGGATCCGGCTTGGGCCGGAACAGCGGTCATTGGCACGGCGTCCTTGGCGGACGGCGCCTGCCACCAACTCGGCCACAGTCCGAACCTGGCAGCCTTGATCGGATACCACACTCCGGTCAGATCCGTCACCGGCGGAACCTGCCCGGCGCCAGCAAGAAACTCGACCTCCAAGGTTCGCAGTGACCGGGGCGATTCCAGCAGCAGACCGAAGATCCGTGCGGGGTCTGGTTCGAGCCAAGTCGTTTCGGGCGGATTCGCGGGCGAATCTTTCCGATAGACATAAGCCCAACGCGCCAGATCAACCCGGTCACCGGCCTTCGGTTCAGCGAATGACCAGACCACCAAGGTCTGTCCCGTCACGGTCGCCGCCTGCGGCCTGAACGTCGTCTGTTCATGGCCGGTGGCAGTGATCTCGAGGCAAGGGATCGTCGTGTCGGCCATCGCGCCGGCCACCTCGAATTTGCCGCCGGCATCGGTCGTCGCCGCACGATCAGCGCCGATCACCGCTACCTTGGCGCCGGCGAGCGGTTTGAGGGTTTCATCCACCACCGTGCCGGCGAAGCGGAACGGCGTCTCGGCCGCTGTGAGGCTCGTGGCGACGAACATCGCCAGCAGGATGCTAAGGCTTGCTTGTTTCACGATGGTCTCCTTGGGGTTGGTGTTCATGTTAATTCCTCTTTATTCACGCCGATCTGAAGGTTCTCGAACTCGTACTTCCCGCTGGTCAGGTTCATGATCTGGACAGTAGGACGCGGCGCCAACTCGGCCGGGTTCGCCTCCTTGTTGAGGCCAAAGCCACCGGAGTTACTTTCACCGGCGAATACGAAGCAGAACGGTCGCGGAGCCGTGGCGGTCTCAGCGGACCAAGTTGACAGGATGGTCAACCAGAAAAGCGCAATGGATCGCAACGAAGAGTGGGACAAGGTGCTCATTTCCCCTTTTTATCTACCGGCAATTCGTAACTCAGATCCACGCCCTTGTGGCCGTCCATGATGATGGTGAGAGCGGCCGGGGCGTCCTTGGGCAAGAGTCCATCGCCAAAGTCGCCCCAGTGGTGGAAGATCCTGCCCGAGGCCGGGTCCAGTTTCAACGTGACCTTGGTGCCGGGGGCGTAGGCCGCCTGCTCAGTCGGCCAGTTGGCGATCCAGAGACCTAGTTTTTCCAACTCAGGTTTGCCTTCCGACAGGGCTGGTTCGACCACCACGCACTTGGTGT
>CAYHEL010000228.1:0-4492 GCA_964355415.1 uncultured Verrucomicrobiota bacterium
GGCTTGGCCAACTTTTTCAATACGGCGGAACAATAACGGAAAGAACAGACCCGAGATCAACAGACCGGCGCCGATTCCAAAAAGGATCCCTGCTCCGACCGGCCGGCCCTTGAATAGGAAGAAGGCACCCACCGTAACGGGTATCAAGGCTTGCAGAAGAACAGCGCCGAGGCACGGTTTCAATGCCGAGGGGGAATCGTTTTTCATAGTCCGATCAATCTTACCCTCCTCCGCAAACCAATGCAAGAACTCGCATCTTCACCGAATCTGATCGCCGCAGGGGGTGAAAATTATCAATCACTCCGACATCCAGGCTTGCCTTCCGGGAGAATGTTTTTAAGAATCACGACATGAACTCATCGCAAAGCCCCCATCTGGTCTGGTTCGATACTGAATACACGACGCTTGAGTTGGATGAGGCCAAGCTTATCCAAGTCGCCATGGTGGTAACGGACATGCAAGGACACCGGATTGCTTCTCCGGAACAGGATCTGGTCACCCCGGTACGATTGCACCCGGACACTCACGTCAGCGATTTCGTTGCCAAGGAATGCCCTGATCTTGTCCGTCAGGCGCGCTCTGACACGGCCCCGACGAGTGAGACTGTTGACGGGATTCTGACCTCTCGCCTGGAAAATCTCCTGGGCCCGAGCCCCGAAAATATCAAGGACCGCCCTATTCTCGCGGGCAACACCATTCACGCGGATTGGTGGATGGCCCGGCGGTTCCTTCCGAATTTTCTAGCCCGGCTCCATTATCGGAACCTCGACATCAGTTCTCTGAAGATTCTCTGGCTGGATTCCAAACTGGGGCCTGAGTTTGACAAGGAAGATCGCGCCTTGCTGCAACAGTATCTGCCCGGATGGACACTTCCTGAACAAGCCCGGCGACACGACGCCCTCTACGACGTTATGGCCTCCATTGCGGAGTTAAACTATTACCGAAGTCAATTATGTTTGACATAAAATCATACCTCGAAGAACGACGGAAACGTGTTGATTTGGCGCTCGAAAAACAGATGCCTCCTGAACAGATCCGTCCGGCGGTTCTCCACAATGCCATGCGCTACTCGGTCATGGCGGGGGGTAAGCGTCTCCGTCCGATCCTCTGTATGGCCGCCATCGAGGCGGTTGGCGGAAACCCGGAGCGCGCCCTGCTTCCCGGACTTGCCATCGAAATTCTCCATACCTATACCCTGATCCACGACGATCTTCCCTGTATGGATGACGACGTGCTGCGCAGGGGACGCCCGACCTCCCATGTTGTCTTTGGCGAGGCTAATGCCCTGCTGGCCGGCGATGCCTTGCTGACACTCGCCTTTGAATGGTTGGCCCTCGTCCAGGCGCCCCCGCCCTATTCACCGAATCAACTCGCCCTGGAACTGGCCCGGGCCTCCGGAAGTCAGGGCGTGATCGGGGGACAGAGCGAGGATCTGTCTGCGGAAGGCCGGACGCCTGATGCGGAACTTGTGGAGTATATCCACCGGAACAAGACCGCCGCCCTCATTCGCGCCGCCGTGCGCATGGGTGGGATTTGCGGTTGCGCCTCAAACGCCAGTCTGGACGGTCTCTCACGTTACGGTGAATGCGCCGGTCTGGCATTCCAGATTGCCGATGACATTCTGAACGTGACCTCGACTCCGGAACAACTGGGGAAACCCGTTGGCAACGATGCGAAACTGAAAAAGCTAACCTATGTCGCCGTCCATGGCCTAAAGGCCAGTCAAGACAAGGCCAATCTCCTGATCCAGGAAGCCGTCGAGGCTATTCGAGACTTGCCAGGCGACATTCAACCGCTTATCGCCCTAGCCGAATATACGATCCGCCGGGTGTCGTGAACACGCCACTTAAATCCGTTCAGGCGTCTCGATCCCTAGCAGGTTCAAACCCTGCTTGAGTATCCGGGCGACGATGGCACAGAGATTAACGCGACTTTCCCTGAGCCCTTCCGGCGCCTTCAGAAACGGCACATTCTGGTAGAAGGTACTGTAGGCGGAGGAAAGCCCGTAGAGGTAGTCGGCCAGCGCGCTCGGTTTATAGGATTCCGCTGCCTTCACCACCACCTCCGGGAACTGCAGGATCAGGATTGCCAGCGTGCGCTCGATGGGTTCGCCCAGAAGAATGGGATATTTTGTCAGGTCGGCTCCCGGGAATTGATCCCGATATTTGTCCTGAACACTGGCAATGCGAGCGTAGGCATATTGCAGGTAGGGAGCCGAATTACCATCCAGGGCGAGAGCTTTTTCCCAGGTAAACGTCACCAGACTCTGAGGATTCTGGCTCAGGTCGGCATACTTCACCCCGCCAATCCCGGCAGCCCGCGCCACCTCCTTCTGCTTGTCCTCCGGCATCCCGGGACTGGTCTCCTTCACGATGGCCAGCGCGCGCGACTCGGCCTCATCAAGATATTTCTCGAGCTTGATCACGTTGCCCTGCCGTGTCGAAAAGGTTCCCTCGGGAAGGCGCATGAGGCCAAACCAGACATGCTCCAGCCGGGTCGTGCACCCCAATCTTCGGGCCACGGCAAAGACCTGCCTGAAGTGCAACTGCTGGCGCTCATCAGTCACATAAATTATCTTGTCGGGATTGAATTCCGAGACCCGGCTTTCGATCGTAGCCAGATCCGTTGTGGCGTAATTGAACCCTCCATCGCTTTTCTTGACAATACAGGGTGGTAGTTTTTCCTCGTCAAGAAACGCCACCAGCGCGCCCTCGCTCTCACGGGCCAATCCCTTCTCAATCAAGTTCTCAACGACACCTGCCAGTTTGTCATGATAAAAGCTCTCGCCCCGAACCAGGTCGAATTTCACATCCAGCCGCTTATAGATATGATCAAACTCACTCAGGCTCAATTCAACGAACCGCTTCCACAACTGACGGTTTTCGTCGTCGCCAGCCTGGAGTTTCACCAATTCCTGACGCGCCTGATTGAGCCATGTTTCATCCTTCCTGGATTGCTCATAACTTTTCACATAGACGCGCTCAAGTTCTTCAACGGGCTCCACAGCCAGCGCCTGGGCGTCTGCAAAATGACGATACCCCATGATCATGATACCGAACTGGGTACCCCAGTCACCCAGATGGTTATCGGACACTACACGATACCCCAAGTAACGATGCAACCGATCCAGGGAATTACCAATAACCGTGGAACGAATATGACCGATGTGCATGGGTTTGGCCACATTGGGGCTCGAATAGTCAAGGATGACCGTTTTGCCCCTACCCACCTGGGGGACGCCACACCGTTCATCCTGATGAACCTCGGACACCGTACGGGCCAGCCAGCCGTTATTCAGTGTGATATTGAGGAACCCCGGTCCGGCAATAGCGAGGCCCTGCACAGCCTCATGTGCCGGAGCGCTTTTCGCAACGTCCTCTGCGATTTGGCGCGGCGCCTTTTTCAGAATCTTCGCCAAACCCATCGCATGATTGCACTGGTAGTCCCCAAAATCGGCGTTGGTGGTCGCCACAATGGAAACCGCCGACCAGTCGCAAGCGATGCCAGGCAAAGCCTTCCGGAATGACTGCTGCATCCAGTCCGACAACTGTTGTTCAATTGTGATCATCAGGCCTTGCGGATCAGGGCGAGGAGTTCATCCCGCTTTTCTTCCATACAAGCCTTGGTTTTGGCTTCAAGATTAAGGCGTACCAGGGGTTCGGTATTCGAGCAACGAACATTGAACCACCAGTCGGCGTACTCGACCGTGATGCCGTCAAGTTCCGTCATCACCCCACCCTTGTAATTGGTGCGGATGGCATCGAGCACGACTTGGGAACTGCGAACCTCGGAATTGATTTCCCCGCTGGCAAAATAGCGTTGAATCGGTTTGATCAACTCTGACAGTGTTTTGCCGGTCTTGGTGATGACATTGGCGATATACAGGACTGCCATTGCCGAACTTTCGGTTGTATAATTGTCGCGGAAGTAATAATGCCCCGACAACTCCCCGGCAAAGAGGGCTTTGTTGTCGCGCATCTGTTGCTTGATAAAGGCATGACCCACCCGGCTCATCATGGGCGTTCCGCCGTTGGCCTCGATCACTTCCCTGACCGCCCAACTGCTCCGCAGGTCATAGAAGATTACGCCTTTTTCTTTTTCCAGGATGCTGGTCGCAATCAGGGCGGTGATGATATCCATCGGCACAATCCGCCCCTTCTCATCCACAAAACCCGCCCGATCGGCATCGCCGTCAAAGGCCACACCAAAATCGAACGTCCCCTCCCGTACAGTTTTCTCAAGCGCCTCGAGGGTTTCAGTATTCAGGGGATTGGCTTCATGATTGGGAAACGTACCGTCGAGCGTGTCGTACAGGCGGGTCATTTCAATCAGGCCTTCCAGGCACTTCGCCTCAAGGATTCCCATGGAGTTTGCGAAGTCAACGGCGATACGAACCGGACGTTTGAGATTGGCCACCTTGCGGACGTGCGCGATGTAGGCGGGAACAATATCATGCGTCGTTACAGAACCCTTCTTTGCCGCAGGCGCCGCA
>CAYHEL010000229.1:0-4472 GCA_964355415.1 uncultured Verrucomicrobiota bacterium
TCAGCCTGAAAGATGGAAGGATGATGGGCGAGGGCAAGGGACAGGGCTTGGTCGAGCGTCAGGACGGAATGGGAGGACAGCCCGACGTCATCGGCTTTCAGCAGACGTTCGCCGGGCACAGTCCGAGTGCCTCTTTGAATGTCGCGGGCGTGGCGGATGGTCGCGCAACCGGTTCCAAGGCAGAGTCCCAGAACCAAGAGATACCGCATGCCACGACCGGATCGTGTTGAGTTGTTCATAAATGAAGCATTGTGTACCAGAGATAAGACGGATGTGTGCATCGTTTTATTGCAGAGTATTTGGCGGTTGCCTTGAGGCCAGAACGTCGCCCAGCAGCTCCGCGCGCCAACCGCGGAGAAGTCGGTGATGTTGGGGCGAGGCGGCGTATCCTTCCTGCAACAGCATCAGGACGTCATTTTTGGCGCTTACCAACCGGGGATCCACCTTTTTTTCTTCCGCGATTTTTCGGATGGCCTCCAGGGTTGAAGCAATTCGTTCCTTGCCGATCGTCCGCTCATCGGGACTGATCGGTGGAGTTGGACAGTCATATTCAGGCAACGACAACCCCCGCTTAACGGAGGCCAGCAGGGACTCGCCGTACCGCTGTTCGGTCCGGCGTCTGAGTTCGCGGCAGGCCTCAAAGCCAGTCGCCTGAACCGGCAGTACGGAGGCCACGGATAACAGTTCGGAATCCTCCGCGACATGCTGCCGCGGCAGGTCGGCGGTTCTGGCCTCCTGTTCCCGCCAGGCCGCAAGTTCCCTCAAGACGGCCAGACTGCGGGCGTTCAGACGATCCGCCGCTCGAATCCTGCGATACGATTCCATGGGACTGCGTTCTTCCGTGATCGCAGGATCATTCAACAACTCCAGTTCCTGGTTCAGCCAGGACTCCAGGCCTGCGGCCCGTGCTTTTTCGCGCAGGAGGGCGGCCGCTCGGGGCATGTAACGGACATCGTCTGCCGCATAGTCCAGTTGCTGATCCGACAGGGGGCGGGCCATCCAGTCAGCGCGGGTGTGATTTTTCGGCAACTGGATGTCCAGCAGGTTCGCCAGCAGATTCTGGAGAGAGATCTCACTGCTCAGGCCGGCAAACCCTGCGGCCAGGCGGGTATCAAATATGGTTTGCGGAACGACGCCGGTGGCGCGACGCAGGATCATGAGATCCTGGGGCGCATCGTGCACGATTTTCACAATCCGGGGGTCGGCGAGAATTTTCGCCAGCGGAGTAAGGTCGGATAAGGCGACGGTGTCGATGAGGAAGCAGGATCCCTCCTCTGTTCCAAACTGGATCAATCCCAGCCGCGGGTAAAATGTGCGCTCCCAGACGAACTCCGTATCCACAGCCACGCAGGGAGCCCCGGCCAGTCTCTCGACCAATTCCCCAAGAGCGAGGGAACGTTCAATGAGGGTGTAGTCTTTTGGCATGACGGCGATTATCGACAGGGAAAAGGGGCAGGTCAAGGACTCAGTCACCATCTGGGAGGCGGGGTAACCCATATCTTGATTCCCGCCGCCGAACCTCTATACTGGCGGCCTGTTTGATTATTGGTCGAGATCGTGTGTTGGAGTAAACAAGCCGGGAGACGATGGATGAAAAAAGTTCTGATTCCCACGAAGTTGGATAAAGTGGCCCAGGAAATTCTGAAAGCCAATGGAAATTATGACGTTTATCAGGACGATACCGGCGATATCGGCGCCCTGGTTGCCAAGCATCCGGATGCCTATGCCCTGATTGTCCGGAGTGAGGCCGTTTCCGCGCCCATTATGGACAAGCTCCCCGGATTGAAAGTGGTCATTCGTGCGGGGGCGGGTGTTAACACGATCGACACCCAGTATGCCCGCACTAAAGGGATTGACGTGATGAACACCCCGGGTGCGAACTCGAATGCCGTTGCCGAGGAAGTCGTCGCCCTGATGCTCGCGGATGCCCGCCATCTGATCAAGGCGGATGCCTCCTGTCGCGCGGGTGACTGGGAGAAGAAGGCATTCATGGGGCGTGAGATTGCGGGCAAGACGGTGGGTATTGTCGGACTTGGGAATATCGGACGACTCGTGGCAAAACGGTTGGGCGGGTTCGGTTGCGTGTTCCTGGGGTATGATCCCCTTGTCTCCGCCGAACGGGCGTCGGAAATGGACGTTGAACTTGTTGACCTGGAGACGTTGTTCGGCAAATCCGATTATGTTTCCCTCCATATTCCGGAAACGCCTGAAACGAAGAAATTGGTGGGCGTCAAGTTGCTGGGACTGATGAAGAAGGGATCGACGATTATCAACTGTGCGCGGGCCGGCGTGGTGGATGAGGATGCCGTACGCAGCCTCAAGGCGGAGAAGGGCCTGCGCTTCCTCAACGATGTCTATCCGAAGGATGAGGCGGGGCCGAAGAGCGTGGCGGACATCGCGGACATCATGGTGCCGCATCTGGGCGCCAGCACGAGGGAGGCCAATTCCCTGGCCGCCCGGCGTTCAGCCGAACAGTTGATTGAACTCGATGAAAAGGGGGTTACCTCCTACATCGTCAATCGTGATATTCCCGACGGGCTGGATGAGGCCTATTGCGTGTTGGCCAACACGATTGCCCGTGTCGCGATTCTGGTGCTGGGCAAAGATACCAACCTGAAGCAGATTGAGACGAGTTGCTATGGATCACTGAAGCCGTTCGGTAACTGGCTGGTTGTTCCGGTCGTGTCGGCGATCTGGCGCGAATTCACCCGATCCATGGATTCCAAGGCCGCCGTGAAGTTCATGGCGAGTCAAGGAATCGATTACCAGAGCCGGGAGACGGATGAACGAAAGGGATTTGCCAACTCCATGACGGTTGATCTCACCGGAACGGTTGATGTCTCAACACTCCGTCAGGTCAGTGTGCGTGGCACGGTGGCGGAGGGGACGGTGATGATCTCCCGGATCAACCAGTTCGACAAACTGTATTTCGAGCCCAGCGGCCATGTGGTCTGCTTCCAGTACAAGGATCGTCCCGGCGTGGTCGGGCATGTCGGCGCCGCCTTGGCGGGGGCGGGACTCAACATCGAGGATGTCCGACATTCTCATCACCCCCAGACTGACCAGTCGATGGCCATATTCAGGTTGAGCGCTCCGGCTCCCGTTGAGGTCGTACACCGCATCGCCGGGGACATCAAGGCCGTGATGGCGTTCGGCGCCACGCTGTGAGGGTGGACTTACGCGGATCCGTTTTCCGGGAAAAGCATGGCGTTGCTGAACTCGAGCATGAACTCCGGATCGAGGGACAGGTCAACGTGGCGGGTCTGGTTGATGACATTCGCGGCATACACCTTCTCGTGAGTTGAGAGAAGGGCGCGTTTGGCCCCGAACGAGGATGTGTTTCCGACGAACCGGATTTTGTTGGTGGGAAGGGGGGGGAGCATGCCGATCCGCAGGGCATTGTTTCGCCGGATAAAGTTCCCGAATCCGCCGGCGAGAAGGATGGCGTCCAGATCCGAGGCCTGAATCCCGGCCATTTTCAGAAGGATGTTGATGCCCGCCCTGATGGCGGCGCTGGCCAGTTGAAGTTCCCGGACATCCCTCTGAAACAGGACAATGGCACTGCCCGTGGCCGATTCTTCCGCCGAAACAAGCATGAACTGGTATTCGCCCTTTTCCTCGATGATCCGGGCGCGCAGTGCGACGGATAGGCCGACGGGTGTTTCCTCCGGTCCCAGAATTCTTCCCGTCGTGTCCAGAATCCCGACGCGGAGCAGTTCGGCTGCGGTATCAATCAGGCCCGTGCCGCAGAGTCCCGCCGGCTTGGTGTTGCCAATGACGTTGATGCTGACATCGCCATCGAGGAGAACTTTTTCGATGGCCCCGCCGGTCGCCCTCATACCATGGGTGATTCGGGCGCCCTCAAAGGCGGGGCCGGCGGCGACGGATGTGGCCAAGGTCTCGCCATTGTGGGCCAGAACGATCTCCCCATTGGTTCCAATATCCACCAACAGGGTGGGGGTGAAGGTGCGGTCGAGCCGCGTGGCGACAATTCCAGCCGTGGTGTCGCCTCCGACAAATCCCCCGATCTGGGGGAAGATATAAACTTTGGCGCAGGGGTGAACGTGGAGGTGGAGATCCGAAGCCTGCCATTCGAGCGCCTCCCTGAAGACCGGGGTGAAGGGCAACTCTCCCAGGGCGGAAGGATCGATGCCGCACAGAATTTGCTGCATGGTGGTGTTGCCGGCAAACACCACCTCATACACGCAGAGGCGACCGACCTCGCTTTTTCGTTCCAGTTCATCGATGATCTTATTGACACCCTCGAGAATCGCGCCCTGCAACTGAGCCAATCCCGTGCTCTCGATCCTGCATTTTTGGATACGGGAGATCACATCATCGCCAAAGGAGGTTTGCGGATTGACACGGGCGGCGATGGCGACATCGGCGCCGGTGATCAGATCCACGAGCGTCCCGACCAGTGTCGTACTGCCAATATCAAAGGCGATCCCATGACAGCAAGCCGTGGTGTC
>CAYHEL010000230.1:0-4449 GCA_964355415.1 uncultured Verrucomicrobiota bacterium
TCTCCGCCGCATACAACTCAAGTTCCCCCTTGGCATCCAAAACCGCCGCGCCGACAACGCGAGTGTGATTCCCTGCGGCAGAAGTCAGGAGTGAGACCACCGTACGCCCCTCCCTGACCGGGATCTGGCATCGTTGGATCTCCCTGATCAGGGCACGGCACATTTCACGGGAGGTGTAAGGGCCGATGGACGTGGCGCGCTGGCGGGGATCGTGATCCGTCTTATAACCGACAAACTGTCCGAAACGATCCTGAGGGAACGGAACACCCAGATTGACAAGGTTCAGGAAAGCCCGCGCCGAAAGGCTCGCCTCAACCAGCGCGAGGTCACCATGCATGCTCCCGCCGGCCATGTAGGTCTCGGCCATAACCTTGGGGGCATCCGTGTCGGCGCCGCACATCGCCAGTTTGTAATAGGTCTGTTTGTCGCTTCCCGTATTAATCGAGGTTCCCTTCTGGAGTCCCTCGGTAATGATCAGCACATCCTCAATGCCCTTGCGATTCAACTGAAGCGCCGTATTGAGTCCTGCCGCCCCGCTGCCAATGACCAGGGTGTGGACGCGGCAGACGGACACTTCATCGCCGTCAACTTTTAAAATTTCGTTCTGCATGGCAACTCCTTAAAGTCTCTGGATCGTCTGTCCGCCATCGACCATGATCACCTGGCCGGTGGAATAGGCAAGGTCGCCGCGCGCCAGCATGGCGGCGGCACGGCCGATGTCGGACGGATACCCCCAGCGCGACTGCAAGAGCAAACCCTCTCCGATCAACTTGTCGTACTTCGCCGTCACGGCGGAGGTCATATCCGTCTTGATAATACCAGGACGAATCTCATAAACGGGCAGGTCGTATTCCCCGAGGCGGGCCGCATACAACTTGGTGGCCATACTGACGCCTGCCTTGGAGATACAGTAGTCACCGCGCGTGACCGACGCCACGGTAGAGGAAACCGAGGAAATGTTGATCACGCAACCCGCAAAGGCCGGATCACCCTTCTTCAGTTCAATCATCCAATTGGCCACCGCCTGCGTGAGAAAGTAGGGCCCCTGCAGGTTGATCCTGATCAGGCGTTCAAAACTTTCCTCGGTTGCCTCCAGGATGTCCGCGCGCACCTTCGGGGCGACGCCGGCGTTGTTGACCAGCACGTTGATTCGTCCGAACTTCGCCTTGATCTGCTCCAGCATGATCTTGCGCGCCGTCGCATCCGTCACGTCGGCCCGGCAATAAAGAACCTCGGCACCGAGTTTGCGCAATCCGGCCATCGCCTCGGCAACAACCGACTCTTCATGAACATCGCACACCACGATGTCGTTACCATCCTTCGCCAGGCACTCGGCAATCCCGAGTCCAATCCCCCGTCCCGCCCCCGTTATCAAAGCCACATGTTTCATAAGTCTTGCACCCTTCCCCGGATCCATTACGCCTTCAATGCGGGAATGGAGACCCAGGCCCGTTTCGCCCAGGACTCGAGCCCCTTCTCCGCCAATTGAACGCCCTTGGCGCCTTCCAAAAGGCTCCATCGGAACGGCTCATTCTTGACGACATGACGCAGGAATAATTCCCACTGAACCTTGAACGCATTGTCGTACTCCCGTTGCTCCGGGAGTGTCTGCCACCCTTCAAAGAAGTTAATCGGCTGGGGAATATCCGGATTCCAGACCGCGCGCGGAGTGGCCCCGTAGGATTGGACAACGACATCGCGCAGACCGGCCACGGCCGACCCGAGTGTTCCATCCACATGAAGGGTGAGTAGATCATCGCGACGGACACGAGTACACCACGACGAGTTGAACTGCGCCAGGATATCGCCCTCGAGTTCAAAGGTGGCATAGGCGGAATCGTCGGAGGTGCATGGATAGGGTTTACCCGCCTCGTCATAACGCGTCTCAATATGTGTGGCCCCCCGGCAGGACACGGCCTGTACGCCTCCAAAGACATTATCCAGCACATACCGCCAATGGCAGAGCATGTCCACAATCATGCCGCCGCCATCCTCTTTGCGGTAGTTCCACGAAGGACGCTGAAGCGGAATCGTGTCGCCCTCGAAAACCCAGTACCCGAACTCGCCACGCACAGAAAGGATCTTTCCGAAGAACCCGCGGTGGATCAACTCCTTCAACTTCATCAGCCCGGGCAACCAGAGTTTGTCCTGGACCACACCGTTCTTCACGCCCGCTTTTTTCGCCAGGGTGTAGAGTTCATAGGCCTCCCTGGTCGTCACCGCCGTTGGCTTCTCGCAGTAAATGTGTTTCCCGGCCCTGATGGCCTGTTTCACGGCAGCCACACGGCGATCCGTCGTCTGCGCGTCAAAATAGATGATGTTGTGCCTGTCGGCCAACACCTCCTCAAGGTTGGTTGTCCACCGTGTGAGGCCGGCGCGTTTGACCAATTGCTGGAGTTTCACGGGATTTCGGCCGACAAGAATCGGGTCAGGCATGATGATCTCCGACTCGCTGATCTTGATGCCCCCCTGTTTGATAATCGCACAGATGGATCGCAACAGGTGCTGGTTGGTTCCCATGCGTCCTGTCACCCCGTTCATGATGATCCCGACCGTATGCACTTTCATCTCGCTCATCGTGTTCCCTTTCGTTGAAAAAATCCTTATCGTGCCGACACCGAGGAGGCAATGGCCAGGGCCTCACGGGTCAATTTCTCAATGGTCGCCCAGTCCTTGTCGGCAATCATCTTCTTTTCCACGATCCACGAGCCGCCAATGGCCGCAACCGAAGGTCGTTCAAGGTAGGATCTCATGTTGTTCAGGCCGATACCGCCCGTGGGCAGGAATTTGACGCCTGTATGGGAGTAAGGGCCTTCCAGGGCCTTCAGCATCGTCACGCCGCCGGCCGCCTCCGCGGGAAAGAACTTGAGGATCGTGCAGTTCAACGACAGCGCCTTTTCCACCTCGGAAGGAGTCATGACGCCCGGAAACATCAGGATCCCGTGTGCTTCGGCGGCCTGGACGACGGCCTCGTTCAAGCCGGGCGCCAGGGCATAGGTGGCCCCTGAATCCGCAGCTCGCTTCAATTGATCCAGCCCCAGCACCGTTCCTGCGCCCACCAGGATCTCCGGAAATCGTTTGGCGATCCGCCGGATGGATGCCGCCGCCGCCGCCGTACGGAAGGTGATCTCCATGATATCGAGACCGGCCCTGAGTAGAGCCTCAGCCAGAGGCTCCGCCTGTTCCTCATGATCCAACACGATCACCGGCACAATACGTTTGCTGGCAATACGTTCCAGCATGAGTTTACTCTTGTCGCTCATGATAACTCCTTTAT
Source organism: uncultured Verrucomicrobiota bacterium (assembly GCA_964355415.1). GTDB lineage: Bacteria > Verrucomicrobiota > Kiritimatiellia > CAIKKV01 > CAITUY01 > JAABPW01. Next base: position 3,278 of record CAYHEL010000230.1, read on the forward strand.
CGGATCACCCGCGCGCCTTTTCCCTTGATCATCGCCTCAACCTCTTTCACGGTCACCATACTGGTGTCGCCGGGTGTGGTCATGGCCAGCGCCCCGTGGGCGGCGCCGTAGTCCACTGCCTCCTGCGGCGTTTTGCCGGATAGGAATCCGTAAATCAGGCCGGATGCAAAACTGTCGCCTCCGCCAACCCGGTCATAAATCTCCAGGTTATCGCGCATGATGGACTGGTAAAACTCACCCCCGACATACAGGATCGCGCCCCAGTCGTTGACGGTGGCTGTCTTCGCATTGCGCAGTGTCGTCGCCACCGCCTTGAAGTTGGGATACATTTTAATGGCGTTGGCAATCATCTTCTTAAAGTTAGAGGGATCGATCGTGGAAATATGTTCATCCAGTCCCGGCACTTCAAAACCCAGGGCCGCCGTAAAGTCCTCCTCGTTCCCGAGCATCACATCCACGAGCGAGGCAATCTTGCGATTCACCTCGACCGCGCGTTGGATGCCGCCCTGCGATTTCCAGAGCGAGGCGCGAAAATTGAGATCATAGGATATCAGCGTCCCCGCCGCCTTGGCCGCCTCCATCGCTTCGATGGTAAGATCCGCCGTCGTGGCGGACAGGGCGGCAAAGATGCCGCCGCAGTGCAGCCAACGGGCGCCTTCATCGTTGAATAATTTCGCCCAATTGATATCGCCGGGCTTGAGTTGGGACGCCGCGGAGTGACCGCGATCAGAGCACCCGACGGCGGCCCGCACTCCATAGCCGCGCTCGGTGAAATTCAATCCCACCCGCGCGTCGCGGCCAATGCCGTCAAAAGGAACCCATTTCACATGGGAAAGATCGACGCCGCCCTGCAACATCAGATCCTCAAGCAAACGCCCGACCTCGTTATCGGTCACGGCGGTCACCGCCGTGGTCTTGAGGCCGAAGCACCGGCGCAGGCCGCGCGCCACATTATACTCGCCGCCGCCCTCCCAGACCTTGAATTCACGGGCCGTTCGGATGCGTCCCTCGCCCGGATCCAATCGCAACATCACCTCACCCAGAGAGACCGCATCCCACTTGCACCCCTCGCGAGCCTTGATCGTTAAACTCATCGACTTGACTCCCCTCTTAATGAGGTTTCTCCGTGCATTGCGGCGTTGCGCCGGACGGTAAAGGCGGCGCCTCTACAC
>CAYHEL010000231.1:0-4410 GCA_964355415.1 uncultured Verrucomicrobiota bacterium
ACCTTCTCCATCATCATCTCCACCTTCAACAGCGCCGCGTTCATCGAACGCGCGGCGCGTAGCGCCCTGACACAAACGTACCCCGCCAAGGACGTCATCGTCACCGACGCCGAATCGTCTGACAACACCGCCGCTATTGCGCGTTCGCTTCCCGGAGTCCGCCTGATTTCCCTGCCCAATAAGGGTGTCTGCTTCGCCAGGAACGCGGCCGCCACCGAGGCATCAGGGGACTGGTTGCTGTTCCTTGAACATGATGATGAGTTGCCGCCAGACACACTCGCGGCATATCATGAATCCATCCGTTCAGCACCCGAATGCCCTGTGCACTACGGAAAGATACTTACCGAACGAATGGCGGGCGGACCGCCCCGCCTTTCCGGCACCGCCTCCTCCGAAGGTCCCATTCCCACCGCCTCCCTGACAAACTTCTTCAGAGTTCAGATCATCACGCCCGGCGGAATGATCATCAAACGGGAATTCTTCCAGACCCTTGGCAGATTCGACGGGCGATGGGACTTCGGCACCTCCTGCTCCGAGGATCAGGACCTGCTTATCCGCGCCGGATTATCAGGAACCTTCAAGTTCTGCGATCACGTCGTCTGCCTTAAACATTTCCACGGCACCAATACCTCAACATCCTGGCCGACAACCCTCGGCGCCTATCGTTGCAGTCTGCACCATCTCCGGACCATCCGCGCCACCGGAAGATTCCCGGAGTTCAGCCGCTTTTCGGAAGCAATGATCCTGGACCTCGCCATCCGCCGGGCAATCAAATACCAGAGGGAAGACCTTCTGCGGAACGTGCTTGCAACAGCCCGCACCGATGGTGTGTCTTCATTCTGGTCTAACTTGTTCAGAATCTCCTTCCGGGCCGGCATGGCCTATCGACAACTCCGCCATCATTTGGGACATTACTTCCCGGCCCTGCACCGCCGGTTCAACTACGGCGACCTGGGTTAACTCCATGAACACACCTCTGACACAATCTCCCGCACCGATTCTGGACCACTGCCTGGATCTGTACGAGAAACTGAATCTGGCCATTTTTCCGATTGCAAAGATGGATCCCGTACTGCCCGACGAACTTCGGGCCCTGGCCGCCAAAATGCCGGATCGGCTTTGGATGTTGCACCTGGCCAATCGGTCACAGTGGTGGCGCCTCTGGATGCGTCGCCGACTCCGAAACAGTAACCTGGGCATCCGTACAGGACGCCGATTCAATCTCCTTGTCATGGATTTCGATTTCCACAAAGGCGCACCGCCGGTTGTCGCCATCCAGGATCTACCCCCCACCTTGACCATCAAAACCGCTTTTGGCATCCACCTGTATTACCGCCTGCCAAAGAATGCGCCTGTCATCCCCTCCACCCACAATGTCTTCGCCCAGGGCGTGGATGTTCGTGGCGAGTTTTGCTATGTCGTAGCACCCCCTTCCATCCATGCCTCCGGTGCCCAGTACCGGTTCGATGACCCAACCGTGGAAATGGCCGTCGTCCCCGATTCCGTCATCCAACGGCTCCGGTCATGCGAGGTCAACCGGTTCTTCTACTTCCGCAAGCTCCACCGGAATTATTTCAATATCCGCCGCCGGGTAACATCTGCCCGCCTTCATTGCCACTCATGAGCACTATTCCCGCCAGCATCATTATTCCCTGCAGCCGCCCCCAACGCCTGCCCGCCTTGCTCTCCGCCCTCGCCCGCCAGACAATCGGCACCCCCGCCATGGAAGTGCTTGTCGTCACTCCCGTCGCACCTCCGCAATTCAAAGCGCCTTCCGGCCTGGTCGTCCGCTGGGTGGAAACTCAACAACTCCATCCCCCGGGCCACATGCGTAACCTCGGCACCGCGCAGGCACGGGGAACTTCTCTCTTCTTCATCGACGACGATTGCATCCCCCCCCCGACATGGATCGCCACCCTGCAGGTCACCCTCAACACCATGCCCGGCGTCGGAGCCGTGGGTTGCCGTGTGATCAGCACCCAAGACGATTTCTGGAGCCGATGCGCCGACTTCGTCCTCTTCTCCGCCACCCAACAAGTCTTCTCCTGCTATCGCCCGCTCGGGTGCGGCGCCCTGGCCGTTCGACGCGAAGCCTTCGAAAAGATCCAAGGCTTCGACTCCACCTTGCTGGCCTCCGAGGACTGGGATTTCAGCCTGCGCCTGCACCAGGCGGGCTGGTCAACGTACTTCAACGCCACCGCCACCGTATTGCACGACCATGCCCGTGGACATTTCAAGGCCATCATGCGCCAGGCATGGCAGTCCGGATGGCAAAGCGGACTCACCGTCCAGAATAAACACCACGCCACCCTCGGCCCTAGCGCCCATCTGGCCATGCGCTTGACTCAGTCACCCTTCTACCCGCTCTTCGGGGTCCCCTACGCCATGGCCGTCACCCTGCTCCATGCCTGGGAAATGCGCCGCTCCGATCGGCGCTGGATGGCCTTCATCTTCTTCCTCGCCATCGGCCGATTCTGTTACCAAATGGGCGTTTGGTCACGCATCCGACAGGATCTGCGCGCAAACTCTCACGCGCCAATCCGGTAACAGCACTCCTCCCGCCCCTTGGCGTCACCCACGCCCGCCCCGCCTCGCGGCGTCTCTCACCGCCGCAGCGGCCCTCAACAAACCCTGCCACTTAGTCCTGACCTGTCGCCGGAACCGCTGCCACCGCTGGCGCCGCCAACGCGCCCAATGATGAATGCAGTAGGTTTCACTCGTCAGACAGTCAGAGGTCAACGTGTCGGTCCACCGGTGGGGATAGAAGTATTCAACCGGGAAAAGCGTCACATCCCTCAGCGTCTGACGCCCGTACTGGACTAGTCCCCAGTCCCGCAGGACTCGGGTCGTCACCACAGGTGACGCACACAGCGCTCCCTCTTGCTCAAAGAGGTTGAGCGTCATCTCCATGCAGGCCGCAAGGAACGGATGCCCCGCCTCCGCTCCCAGCACGGCATTGTTGACCCAGTGCGCATGATCCCGTTGCCCCTGGAACCCAAGGAAACACCGTTCAACAAGCAACGGATCGAACCGCTTGAGCACCTCAATGTCTGTATCGAAATAAATCCCCCCTTCGCGTTGCAATGCCAATAGACGCACATAGTTGGCCGCCTTGGACCACCGTTTCTGCGCACAGGCGGCCTTCATGTAGGGAAGGTCCATGGGACTGTTCTTCTCCGTCCACTCGCGAATCTCGTAGTCAGGCATGACCGCACGCCAACTGGCCATGCACCGGCGGGTCAATGCATTGTCAGGTGAAGAACCAAAACGACAGTAATGGATGATTTTGGGAATCATGTGGATGAGGTGATCGCCAGCGAAAAATGATGCCGCACCGGACACATCCTGCAGTAACGCTGCCCCTCCCGCCTGATGGTGTCCCACGTTTGCGAATTCCACACGGAGGCAAGCGACGCATTAAGCACATTGCCCACGGGTGGCGTCGGATAGTATTGACTCCCAACGCAAGGCAGAACATCCCCGGTTGCCAGGACCAGACAACTACGCCGGTTGTTGGAACATCCCATGAAACCAGCCGGGTTGCAGTACCCTCGCCCCACGTCGTCATCGGTCACCCCTTCAAACCGGAACAGATGCCGCAACGTGCGGTCCGATTGGGCGCGACAGGAAGGTCCTTCCGGGAAGAACCGGCGGAATGGCCCCAGATGACCCAGAACATCCGCGACGCCGTTGCCGGTCAGTTTAGACATCAGAACCCGGCGACATCGCGGATAGACCGTCTGCCGATACCTGCGGATATCATCGGCATCGGGTCGCAATTCCGCATCCGGCCCTTCCAGATAGGAAACGAACACCCGCTCCGGTTGTAGTGGAATAATCGTTTCGAGGTATTGGTCGAAACAAGCCAGATTCCGGTTGGTCAGAATGGCCTGCATGGTCACCTGCACCCCATGCCGCCTGAACAACTCGATCGTACGCAGGGCGCTTTCAAACGCACCCGGCACCTGCCGAAGCGCATCGTGAACCTCCGGTTCATGGGACGTCAGCGACACCATGCAGGCGTCCAACCCCGCCGCCGCCAATTCAGCCACCAGATCTTCACTGACGCCAATGCCATTCGTATTGACGTTGACGTGAAGCCCCTGTTGCTTGCCCTGCCGCACCAGAGCGGCCAACCCCGGATACAGAGTAGGCTCACCGCCACTCAACACAAGCCGGTCCGCACCCAGCGCCACCCCCTGACCCACTAAATCGCATAACTGCTCCAGCGTCAGAGTTCGCTCGTCTTTGGCCTTGCGATGCCGATCCTGACGCCGTGAACAGTAAATGCAGTTCGCATTACACTGCAACAGCGGCATGAGGATCAATTGCTTCATCAACAACACAAGCCCCCCCTTTGTCTTTCGGGCGGCAAGTATCGCCCAAAGAACTCTGGTTGTCAAAATCCAG
>CAYHEL010000232.1:0-4361 GCA_964355415.1 uncultured Verrucomicrobiota bacterium
CGTCATTGGCGATCTGAGCGCGAGCCGCAGTGAGGTCGGCCTCCAGTTTCGCGGACAGTGTCCTGGTCTGGCTCAGCTCCTGCGAAGTTTGTTCAACCGCTTTTTCAGCATCTCGTCGGAGTTGGTCATCCTTAATACTCTGTCCACGGATCGAAATGAGGTCGGCCTCCAGCTCTACGGAGCGGGATTTCATTCGGCTCAATTCCTGAGCGGTCTGTTCAATGGCCTTATCCAAGCCTTTCCGTTGCTGAGCCTCCCAGTCAATCTGCGCGCGGGCCGTGTCAAGATCGGACTCCAGATTTGCCGAATGGGATCGCATACGCCCCAGTTCTTGGGTTGCCTGCTCGAACGCATTCTCCACGGCTCGCATCGCGGCAAGAGGGCTGCCGAATTCCGAACTCAGAGGGCTGATCGAGGCGGATGGAATGGGCGTCGTCGGAGTTGAGCGCTCGGGGACTGATTTATTCCCTCCCACAATGGTGTTCAACAGGCGTTCCTCGGCCGTCATTTCCTGCGGCGCCACAGTCTGTCGGGATTGCGCAATCGATGACAGTTTGAAACGTGGAGGAGGTTGCGTGGCGCCGCCGGGATGGAAGAAGGGATCGTCCGCAAACAAGTCATTGGCGCCCCGATCGGGAGGTTCAGGTGGAAGAGATTGTGGCATGGTATTATCGCTCCTATTGGGCTGAGTTTCCAACGACGGCCTCATTCGCCCCATATTCATTCTTCATTGTTACCAACTGGGGGCGAACCCAACCGTAGAGGCGGATTCGGAGAAGCCGCCATGCCCCATCACTGAGAACGTACAAAATGGATTCGCTCTCCATGTTTGCGAAGCTGAAATTCAGGGTATTGAGCAAACGGTGGTGAAGACCTACTTGCGAGTGTATAACTGATTTGGACGAGCGCCCACCACACTGCGCATTGCCGGATTTCCCATCCGGGGGGGTTCTTCGTCAGCCTTGACCGCGTCATCGCCCGCTGCGGCGCCGGGCGCCTCTACGTCCATCGTCATCTCGCCCGAAGCCGACTCCGAGGGCTTGATATCGATCTTACCGGAAAGGCTTACGCCTTCCTCTACAACCAATCGCTTGGCCTTGATATCGCCGGCGACCCTGGCGTCCCCTTTGAGTTCGACGCGATCCCTTACGACGATGTTGCCCTTGATCGCACCCATAACAACCAACGAGTTCACGGAAAGATTTCCCTTGATCTGGGAAGTCTTCTCAACCGTCACATCCCCCGCACAAGTCAGATCGCCGCTCATCTTCCCGCCCATCCGCACGCCCCCCGTGCATTTGATCGGCCCGCCAATTTCAACATCATCAGCAATAATCGTCCTAGGTTCTTCCATGGTCTTCTCCATTGCGTCCTTTCCGGTGCCGATCCATAGCGCACACCTTTCCGTTTCTGTTCTTCACTTGAGTCATGAGTTCTGACTCATGTTGTCAACATTAATCCTTAGGCCCTATCGAGGTCAAGATTATGGTGGATGAATTTAACAAGGGTCTTGTCTTGGATCGGCGCGCTCCCTTCACTCTCGTGACAGGTCCCGTCAGGTCGAGGGGCACAGTTTCACGCCACACCGGCTCTGATAAGGACAAGCCCTGCAAAAGTTCAGGTTGAATTGACGACTGAAGACCTCGATCACATGCTCAAGAAAATCCTGTGTGGCCGTGCGGTCATCAATTTCACGCCCCAACTGTTCACTGAGACGACTCCGGTTTTCGGCAATCGCGTTGCGCAGACACACCCGCTCCGCCCCGATGTAAGCCTCCGCACATTGACACCCATTCATGACACCCTCCTTTCACACGGTACTCCATCATCTTTTCTTGATGACAGGATACCTTTTTTCGAGGAATGAAATGTCATGGGACAGTCAAGGACACGTCATTAATTCATCAATAATTTTGCCTCGAACGGGCCGTGAAATCACATGTTATTCGCAATCGCCCGGCCAAACTCGCTGCATTTGAGCAACGTCGCGCCGTCCATCTGCCGCTCGAAATCGTAAGTCACGGTTTTGTTGCTGATGGTGCGTTCCACGCCCGCGACAATCCGGTCGGCAGCTTCGACCCACCCCATGTAGCGGAACATCATCTCACCCGACAGGATGAGCGAACCGGGGTTCACCTTGTCCTGATTCGCATACTTCGGCGCCGTGCCATGCGTGGCCTCAAAACAGGCCGCCCCGGTCATGTAGTTGATGTTGGCGCCCGGCGCGATGCCGATGCCACCCACGCAAGCGGCCAGGGCATCCGAAATATAGTCGCCATTGAGGTTTAACGTCGCGATCACCGAATACTCGGAAGGCCGGGTGAGAATCTGCTGGAGGAACGCATCGGCGATTACATCCTTGACCACAATCTCGTGACCGTTGGACACCCTGATTTTGTGCCAGGGCCCCTTGTCGATCAGGGTGGCTCCGAAATGCTTGCGGGCCGTTTCGTAGCCCCAGTCGCGGAAGGCACCCTCGGTGAATTTCATGATGTTACCCTTATGCACCAGGGTGACCGACGGGCGACGTTCGGTTATCGCATACCCGATGGCCGCCTTGACGAGCCGCTCTGTGCCTTCCTGCGAGACCGGCTTGATGCCGATGCCGGACGTGCCCGGAAAACGGATTTTCTTCACACCCATTTCGTTCTGGAGGAAATCCACAACCTTTTTCACCTCGGGGGTTCCGGCCGCCCACTCGATGCCGGCATAGATGTCCTCTGTGTTTTCGCGGAAGATCACCATATCGGTCAGTTCCGGTTGTTTAACAGGCGAAGGTACGCCCTTGAACCAACGGACGGGACGCTGGCAGACATAGAGGTCGAGCTCCTGACGCAGGGCCACATTGATGCTGCGAATTCCGCCGCCAACCGGGGTGGTCAACGGGCCTTTGATCGAAACCAGGAATTCACGGCAGGCCGTGAGGGTCTCCGGCGGAAGCCAGATCGGTTGCCCGTAGACGGTGTTGGCCTTTTCGCCGGCATAGATTTCCATCCACTCCACCTTGCGTTTGCCCTGATAGGCCTGATGCACAGCCGCATTCCAGACAACCATCGCCGCTTGGGTGATATCAGCGCCGATGCCGTCCCCTTCGATAAAGGGAATGATCGGGTTATTGGGAACATGCAGTTTCCCGTTCGAGCCCAGGGTGATGTTCTGGCCATTCTTCGGAATCGTAACTTTCTGGTAACTCATGATTTTCCCTCCTTCGTAAAGTTCAACAATCCTCCCGACAGAATGATCAAGCGCTGTCGTTCCGTGAGCGCCGCTTTCACGGGCACATCCACGTTGCGGGTCATATTGCGAATCACCAGGCGCTCTGCGCCGGACTTCAAGGCCTCGCGGACGCCACTCATGACCAGTTCATCCCCCTGGGTGATGGCGTCGTAATCGGCCGTCGTCTCGAACAGCAACGGCAGGATGCCGAAGTTCACCAGGTTGGCGGCATGGATTCGCTCAATGGACTTCGCCACGACGGCCTTCACGCCCAGAAACATCGGGCACAGCGCCGCGTGTTCGCGACTGGATCCCTGCCCGTAAGATTCGCCACCCACAATGATGTTGTGCCTGCCGGCATCACGGAGCGCCGCCGCCCGTTTCGGAAAGCCGGGATCATTGGGTTCAAAGACATACTGCGAGTAGGCCGGGACGTTGGATCGGTATTTCAGTCGCGCTCCTGCCGGCATGATGTGGTCGGTCGTGATCTTGTCGCCCACCTTCAAGGTCGCCACACCCCGGATTGACTCAGGCAAAGGCGTATTACGGGGCGGCTCGCCAATGTTGGGGCCCCGGACAACGACCACGGAATCAGGGTTCGCTGACGGGCGAACCATCATGGTGTCATCCACCTTGAATGCCTTTGGCATTTTTACCCGCGGATATTTGATGTCGGTTTCCTTCAAGGGATCCACCACCTGACCGTACAGGGCGGCCAGCGCCGCGACCGGGGGACTGACGAGAAATACCTTTGCCGATTTCGTCCCCGAGCGGCCCTCGAAATTGCGGTTGTTCGTGCGCAACGACACGGCGTCCGTCTCCGGCGAGAGGGAATTTCCAATACAAAATCCACACGCATTCTCGAGGAGACGCGCCCCGGCGGACAGAAGGGTCTCCACTCCGCCGTCCTTCGCCAGCATCATCAGCGCCTGCCGTGAACCCGGCGCCACGCCGAGACTCACCGTCGGATCCGCCGTCCGGCCTTCCAGAATTTTTGCCACCGTCTTGAGGTCGGCATAGGAAGAATTCGTGCAGGATCCGATGAGCACCTGATTCACTTTTAATCCGGCCAGGGACGCCACGGTCACGATGGTATCCGGCGAATGCGGCGCGGCGGCCAGTGGTTCCAGTTTGGAGAGGTTGAT
>CAYHEL010000233.1:0-4359 GCA_964355415.1 uncultured Verrucomicrobiota bacterium
CCGAGACTGAAGCCGATTTCGCCAATGTCGGCAGGGCGTTTTCGATCTTGTTCATGGGCAAGGGGATACCAATGGTTCCGGTGGAGCACACGAAGACCAGATTCTTTCCGATTCCCAGCGTTTGGGCGGTCAATTCGGCCATTTTATCGGCATCGGTGATACCCTGATCGCCGGTGCAGGCGTTGGCACAGCCGGCGTTGATGATCACGGCCTGGGCCTGGCCCCAGATCAGATGGCGTTCGCAGAGTTTGACCGGCGCCGCCTTGACGCGGTTGCTGGTAAAGGTTCCGGCCACCGTGGCGGGGACATCGGACACAAGCAGGGTCAAATCATTCCGTTTCCGGCTCTCCTTGATGCCGACGCGAACCGATGCCGCCTTGAACCCAAGGGGGGACGTGATTCCGCCATCTATATATTTCTGATCAGTTTTCATGGCATTTCTCCATTCAAAAGGCCGGACACTATCCGAAATCCCAATTGAAAAGTCGAATATAAAAACCTCACTCCTGACTCAACCGCTTTGCGGGCGCCTCGTAGAGGGACGCATGGGCGGCGGACAAGAGGGCGGGGATGTCTTTGGCGAAGGGGCTTGCCTTGAGGGCGTAGGAGAAGTCCAGCTCCCCGGCCTGGGCGGCATTGTGGCCGGGGAACCAGTGGTCGGCCTGGCCCAGCAGGTTGTACCGCATCCTGGCGAAGGCCACCATGTCGAGGCCTCGCGCGAGATTCCACAGGCGCAGGATCTCGTGCAGGTTGATCTGGCCGGGGGTGTGTTCCCAGACGGGCAACCCCTCATGCCAGCGGGTCATCCAGTCAGCCCCGCAGACACGCGCCAGTTCGGCGTCAAGTTTTGCGGCAATGGCGGCGGGAATGGCAGGATCATCCAGTTTGGAAAGGGCGCTGACATGTTCGTCATAATCCGTCGGTCGAGCGGCTCCGATGCTCAGGGTGTGGACTTCGGGACGGACCAGGCAATACAGGTCATTGAAGGCCATCGGGGTGAGGGGGCGGCAAAGTTCAACGAGTTTGGGTGTCGGGGTATAGAGTTTGCCGCCCTTGTCGTTTGGACTGATGATCAGCACCCCCATGTCCTGGGCGGCGGCGGCCTGTACGGCCGGCCAGGTGTAGGGATTGACATAATACCAGTGGAGGTTGACGTAGTCGAATTCGCCGGTCTGGATGGCGCGCAGGGTTGACGAGACCGGGCCATGTGTGGCGAACCCGATAAAGCCGCACCGGCCCTCGCGTTGGAACCGGCGAGCGACCTCCAGGCAACCGCCCCGGCGCAGGACTCCGTCCAGAATTTCCATGTTATTAATGCCGTGGATGGCCAGAAGATCGATGCGCTCCTGTCCCAGTCGCTTCAGGGATAGTTTGATCCGGTCTGCGAAAACGGCCGGGTCGGGATCCGGATTGACCTTGGTCTGGAGGATGATCCGGTCGCGGGGCAGGGTCTTGAGAGCTCGCCCGAGTTGAACTTCGGAGGAGCCGTACCCTCGGGCTGTCTCGATATGGCGCAGACCGAGTTCAAAGGCCCGTTGGACGGTGGCCTCCAGATTCTGCTGACTTTCAGGGGTGATGTCATCGGTGTCTTGAAAGGACTGCTGGAAGCGCATGCCGCCGCATGTCAGGACGGGCATGGCAAGACCGGTTCGTCCGAAGCGCCGTGTTGGAATCAGGGTTGAAGTTGTCATGGGGGGAAGGATAGAGAAGCGAATCCATGAAGGCAAGAGAATGAAGGCGCCCGGAGGGCAGTCCTAATGATCATGAAGGATCAAAAGGTTGGGGATGTTCAGAACGGCGTGAAGACGTCATTCTGACTCCTGAATTCTGACTACCTGAGCAGTAACGGGGCGACACTATAATACGGAGAACTTAGCCGATGGCGTCAGTCAGGCGGGAGGCTGCACACAACACGCTGGCGGTGTCGGAAGGGGTATATTCCGGGGCGAATCGGCGCAGGGTGGCCTTGATCCGGCTGGCGCTATGGGCGGAAGCGTCAGAAATCAGTTCGTCCAGAGCGGCCTGAATCTCGATGCATTGAAGTTCACCGGGATTGGAATTGCGGCGAAGCACCATGATTTTCTCATGTTGTGTGGGGACAATACCCTCGCCATGGGTGATGAGTTCCTCATAGAGTTTTTCGCCGGGGCGGAGGCCGGTGTAAACAATCTTGATGTCGCGATCCGGTTCCTTGCCGGACAACCGGATCAGATCGCGCGCCATATCGGCGATTTTGACCGGGGTGCCCATTTCCAGGATGAAGATCTCGCCACCCTCACCCAGGGCGCCGGCTTGCAGGACGAGCTGGGTGGCTTCCGGGATGGTCATGAAATAGCGTGTCATTTCCGGGTCTGTGACGGTCACGGGCCCCCCGGCCTTGATTTGGCTTTCGAAGAGCGGGATGGCCGAACCGGAAGAGCCAACCACGTTGCCAAACCGGACGGCCATGAACCGGGTTTTTGAAGCCCGGTGGCATTGCAGGAGAATTTCAACAACTCGTTTGCTGGCTCCCATCACATTGGTTGGACGGACTGCCTTATCGGTGGAGATGAAAACGCAACGTTCAACTCCGAATTTATCGGAGGTATCCATGATCACTTGGCTACCCACGACATTGTTACTGACAGCTTCCCAAGGGTTCAACTCAACCATGGGGACATGTTTGCAGGCGGCGGCGTGGAAAACGACCTGGGGTCGATATTGTTCAAAGATGCGCTCCATCAAGGGGCGATCCTGAACACGACCCATGGCGGGATGGATGTTCGAGAACTTTCGCTCATTGCGCAATTCCATCTCGATACGGTAGAGGTTGAACTCCGATGCCTCAATCAGGATAAGCGCCTTGGGCCGGAAACGGAGAATCTGTCGGCAGAGTTCTGAGCCGATGGAGCCGCCGGCGCCGGTGATGGCCACGGTTTTGCCCTGCAGGTAGTGTCCGATTTCCCCGAGGTTCAACTTCACGGGCGGGCGTCCCAGCAGATCCTCGTAATTGACCGGGCGCAGATCATTGATCGTCACATTGCCGTCAATCAAGGAGGTCAGGGATGGCAGGGTCTTGAAAGATAATCCTGATTTTTCGCAGATGGTGACAATTTCCCGCATGCGATCACCAGACACAGAGGGCATGGCGATGATGACTTCTTCCGCTTTGAACGTCTCGGCATAGCGTTTCAGGTGGCTTACGGGTCCGTGGATGGGAATGCCCAGCAGGGAGCGGTAGTGTTTGGTTGAGTCATCATCCAGACAGCAAACGACACGGAAGAGCGACTGAGGATTCCCCTGGACTTCGCGAATGATTTTATCCGCGGCATCTCCCGCGCCAATCAGGATCAGGTTGATGTGATGAGGCGGAGTGACATCATCATCCGTTGTCTTCCATCCCGGCAGAAACCACTGCATAGAATACAGCATTCTGATGCCCGCCCGGATGGCCCCGCAGAAGAATAGGGTGAAAATACTGTCTGCAATAAATACGGAGCGGGGGAAGCCTATAAAGCGGTTGATGAAAGTCAGGCCGGTCATCACGATCAGTGTGGCGAGCAGAGTTGCCTTCAGCAGGCGCACGGCATCGGGCATGCTGGTGTAGCGCCACATGCCCCGATAGACGCCCAGCAGGACAAAGGTTGAAACTTTGACGATAATGAGCCAAGGGAGGATCTCCACGATATTATGGTATTCACCATGCGGGATACTTAAGGTAAAGCGTGCTGAATAGGCGAGGAATATCGATACGATAAAAACGACGATATCGGCCGAAACCAATAAATAGAAATTACGATTGCGGAGTTGATTGATCATGGGGGCCTCGGGGTTGAAGTTGGTATTCAGGATGAGGAATTTGAACTGTTAAGCCAGTCAGGAAGGTAAAGGCGTTGCACTCCCTCGAAATCGTTACCCACCTCGCGATCAAGGGTGAGTAAAAGTTTAGGGTAGTTGTCCTTCACCGACAGGAGGGGGGTGGTCTCCCGTTCCACGGTCGTCCTTGACGGCAACAGGTAGGCAACCTGGATATAGGTTTTCATGCCATCCCGGTCGGCCACGAAATCAATCTCCTGATTGCCAAGACGCCCCACGGAGACACGGTACCCTCTGCGCAGCAATTCAATACAAACCACGTTTTCCAGCATTCCGCCGATATCATCCGCCCGATAACTGAACAGGGCGGTGCGCAACCCCAGATCACTGATGTAGTGTTTCTCGTTCACTTCGAGATGGCGCCGCCCCTTGATGTCGTAGAGCAACACCCGGTGAGTGAGATGCGCATCCGCAAACCACTTCATGTAGTTCAGAATGGTATCGACCCCGACCGAGAGTTTCTGGTTTTTCAGGAATGCATTGATACGGCTGGCGTTGGTAAGA
>CAYHEL010000234.1:0-4347 GCA_964355415.1 uncultured Verrucomicrobiota bacterium
ACTGGTCCACCGGAAGCCAGTAATCCACATCCTTTTTGTTGTACGCCACCGAGGTATCGCGCGGATTAACGTAACGCAGATAGTACCAGCAGGAACAAAGCCACTGCGCCAGAGTGTCGGTTTCGCGCCGGGCAGGCTTGCCGCATTTCGGGCAGACCGTGTTGATGAATCCCTCGTGGAAGGACAGCGGATTGCCACGCTCAGTTTTGAAATCCACGTCATCCGGTAGCAGCACCGGGAGATCCTTCTCGGGAACCGGCACGGCGCCGCAGTCGGGGCAATGGATGATTGGAATCGGGGAACCCCAGTAGCGCTGCCTGCTGATCAGCCAGTCACGGATGCGGTAGTGGGTGGTGAACTCGCCGAAGCCGCCATCTTTGGCATGTTGGATGATATCCGTCATGGCCTCGCGGTTGTTCCGGCCATCAAACGGTCCGGAGCCGACCATGGTGCCGTCCTCGACATAGGCCTCTTTCATGTCCTCAGCCGCCAGGGCGTTGTCGGGGTTTTGAATGACCACCTTGATGGGCAGGCCATAGGTTTTGGCAAACTCGAAGTCGCGCTGGTCATGGGCCGGTACGGCCATGACGGCGCCGGTGCCATACTCCATCAGCACATAATTGGTGATCCAGAGCGGGGCCAGTTCGCCGTTGTAAGGATTGCGCACATGGAAACCGGTGAACACGCCTTCCTTCCTGGTCGCCTCATCAGTGCGTTCCGCGGCGGAGACCATCTTCTCCCGTTCAACGAAGGCCTTGATCCCGGCGGCGAGTGGATTGTTTTTCAGCAGGGACTCCACCAGCGGGTGTTCCGGGGCAAGGGCCATGAACGTAACCCCGTAGATGGTATCCGGTCGCGTGGTGAAGACCGGGCAGGGGGCGCCGGTCTCGGCGATGGTGAATTCGACCCGGGCGCCGGTGGAACGGCCAATCCAGTTGCCCTGCATGGCCCGAACCTTTTCCGGCCATTTGTCGAGAAGGTTGAGGTCGTCGAGCAGTTTGCCCGCATATTCGGTGATCTTGAAGAACCACTGGGTCAGGTCCTTCTTGACCACTTTGCGTCCACACCGTTCACAGGTGCCGTCGGAGTTCACTTCCTCATTGGCGAGGGTGGTGCAGTAATCGCACCAGTTGACGGGGGCATTCTTCTGGAAGGCCAGACCGCGTTTGTGGAGTTGGAGGAAGACCCACTGCGTCCACTTGTAGTAGTCCGGATGGCAGGTGGCCAGTTCGCGGTCCCAGTCATAGGCGATTCCCCAGGACTGGAGTTGGCGTTTCATCTGCTTGATATTCGAGTAGGTCCATTCCTTCGGGTGGACGCCGCGCTGCTTCGCGGCATTCTCGGCGGGCAGGCCGAAGGCATCCCAGCCCATAGGGGAGAGCACACGGAATCCCCGCGCCATCTTGTAGCGGGTCACGGCGTCGCCGATGATGTAATTGCGACCGTGGCCGACATGCATGGTGCCGGATGGGTAGGGGAACATGGTCAGGCAATAATACTTCTTTTCGTGGAGCGAGGTGTCCACCTTGAACACGCCTTGGTCGGTCCAATACTTCTGCCACTTGGGCTCAATCGTCTCAAAAGGATATTTTTCGTTCATGATCGTCAGGCTCCCGCAATAAAGACGATAGAATATACGCCAATCCAGGCGGGATTCAAGAAGAAGGGCGACGGTGTTGCTTCTTGATCTTGAATGCTCGGGGTACGCGCACTATCCTTTTGACACGTGACGGGGTGAAGTGCCGGAATGCGGCGGAATATTATTCAGGAGAATGTATGCAATTTGGTGTGTGTTGTGATCCGGCGATGACGGGATGTGCGGCGAAGGCGGGTTTCGACTTTGCGGAGTGGTCGGTTGGCGCCTTGCTGAAACCACGGGAGCCTCGGAGCGCGTTTCTGGCGGCGCTAGAGGCAGTGCGTGCGGCCAAGTTGCCATTTCCCATCGTGAACTGCTTCGTGCCCGCGGATCTCAAGATTACCGGGCCGGATGTCGACCGTTCCGAACTCCTGAAGTATGTTGCCACCACGTTTGAGCGGGCCGAGCAGGCTGGAGTGGAGACCATTGTGTTTGGATCGGGCGGCGCCCGCCGTATCCCCGAAGGGTTCAGTGCCGAAGCCGCCCATGATCAACTTGTCTGGTTCGGCTCCATGGTCGCGCCAGTTGCCTGGCGCCATGGTGTCACGGTTGTTGTCGAGCCTTTGAATACCATGGAGTGCAATGTGCTGACCACCGTCAGGGAGTGCGCCGCACTGGTAAGGGAAGTCGCCCATCCGGGTTTGCGTTTGCTGGTGGACGCCTATCACCTCCTGCGTGACAAGGATTCCTGCGAGGATATCGTCGCCAACGGTGATCTCTTTGCGCATGTGCACATCGCGACGGTTGCGAACCGTCTCGCGCCCGGCGCCGAACCCTGTGACTTTGTCCCGTTCTTCAACGCGCTGACACGGGCCGGGTATAACGGACGAGTCTCAATTGAGGCCACGATCCAGTCGCCCGAAAAAGACCTGCCTGAGGCCATTACCCTGATGCGCGGTCTCCTCCCTGATCTCTGAATCATGCCAGATTCAGGCAATATCAGGTGCTCTTCAGATGGACGGTCTTCGTGATGCTGAAGAATGTAAAATCTATTCAATATTGATTTGATTAATAATGTAAAATGCTGATAATGAATATGTAAGGAATTATATTTCTATCCAATATCTATGCAAGAATATCGAACAACGCTGGAAGGCGCACTCCGTAGTCGCGGGGCCATGACGGCGAATGAAATGGCGGCTGTCTTGGGAGTTAGTCAGCCGACGGTCTCCCGTTTACTGGCCCGATATGCGGAAGACAAGATTGTGCGCTTGGGGCGGGGCAGGCGATCCCGCTATGCCATAACCCGTGATATTTCAACATTGGGTTCTTCTTTTCCTCTGTACGAAATTAATCAGGATGGCCGGGCGCAAAGCGTTGGAGAACTCCATGCCTTGGCGGCCCGGCAATGGTGTTTGCAGCAGGACTCGCCATGGGAGAGTTTGCGCGGAGA
The DNA here is from genome assembly GCA_964355415.1 of uncultured Verrucomicrobiota bacterium. GTDB lineage: Bacteria > Verrucomicrobiota > Kiritimatiellia > CAIKKV01 > CAITUY01 > JAABPW01. The sequence goes on from CAYHEL010000234.1 coordinate 3,030, forward strand.
TGACTTTCTAGACGGACTCTATCCTGGTATGCCATGGTTTCTGGATGATCTCCGGCCTCAGGGATTTCTGGGACGGATTTTTGCGAGAACCTACGGTCACAGTTTGGGATTGCCCGTGGATCCCCGTGATTGGCAATCAGACGATGTCGCGCTGAGTCTGATCCGGTATGGGCAGGATCTCCCGGGGTCCTTTGTCCTTGGGAACGAGATGTTGGCAGCGGTACAGGCGCGGATGCTTGCCGATGTGGCACCGGTGCCCGTTGCGGCCCGGTCTTCCGTTTATCCCGACCTGGCGGACTCCATTCTCGGGGGCGAATGGGCAGGTTCATCTGCCGGTGGAGAGCAACCGAAATTTACAACCGTCGTGTGCGATGGGCATGGCGCCATACGCCATGTCATGGTGAAATTCAGCGGACGTGCCGGGCGTGATGAGGATGTCAGGTGGAGCGACCTGCTCGCGGCTGAACATGAGGCCGCCAGCCTGCTGTTGGCAAACGGAATCCCGGCGGCAGAGACAACCGTGATCGATGCGGGGGGGCGTCGTTTTCTTGAATCCACCCGCTTTGACCGGCAGGGACTTCACGGTCGACGCGGCTTGGTTTCTCTTGCGGCACTCGACTCGGCTTTCTTCGGACAACTCCAGACCCCTTGGACTTCAGCGGCAGAGCGCCTTCAGAGGGGGGGCTGGCTGACCGTCTTGGAAGCGAACCAATTGAAACTTCTTTGGTGGTTTGGCACCTTGATCGGCAATACCGACATGCACTATGGGAATGTCAGTCTTTTCCTAAATGGGCACCGTCCGTTATCCTTGGCTCCTTCCTATGACATGCTACCCATGCTTTACCGTCCTGACCAGGAGGGAGGGATTCGGGAACGGCCGTTCGCTCCTCCGCCACCCCCGCCGGAGGTACTTCCCCTCTGGGCGCAGGCAAGCGTGATGGCAGAGACCTTCTGGCAAAAACTCACAGTCTCCTCATTGATCTCCGACTCATTCAAGCGGATAGCCGCCGAAAATGCCGAAACCATTTCCCGGTATCGCCGCCAATTTTGTTGATGTGACACTCCATCTAAAGCGCTTTAGATGACGTAAAAGACTGTTGCCTGTCAAGCCGGGAAACGGTTACCCGCATCCTGAAACGAAAAAAGAATTTTGAACAGAAGCCCACAAAGATCACAAAGGCCACACGCGGCGAGTACGCCGCCTGTGGCGGGTTTAGTAGTGTAATGCAAATTCCGCGAAGCAAAACCCATATCCCTTCGTGGTCTTAGGTGCGCCAAGCAAAGCTTGGCAGAACTAACAAACTGAAAGGTGTTTGTC
>CAYHEL010000235.1:0-4324 GCA_964355415.1 uncultured Verrucomicrobiota bacterium
CTTCCTTTTCATCGTTTTTGAGCCTACCCTGCCAAAACCGTAAATTACGAAAGGACAGGCCATGGAAAAGGTTGAGAAAACCGTGAAGTTCAAGGTTGAGAAGGAAACCAAAAACACCGTCAAATACAATGAGGTGCCAGCCGAGGGACAGCCGCCCATTATCGGGACTCTGTATGTTCAGAAATGGTTTGCAGGGAACGCAACAGAGATTGAAGTGACGGTCAGGAAATAGGGGGCGATAGCCGGGCGAAGAGCTCGTGAACCTTCCGCTCAATATCCGCCAAGGCGATGCCTGGTGTCACGGCCCACAGATCATGAACATTCCAGTACTCAATTCGGTTCGTCCACCCCGGATAGCGTTGTTGGAGCATGGGCCGGTGCTCCTGTTCATCGAGCGCAATGATGAGATCGGCGTTTTGGAAGTCCTGTTCCTGGACCTGCATGGGAAGCCGGGATGCTGAGTCGTCGTGGATGTTGAGATGTTTAAGGCGTAGTAGAACATGCGAGGCGAGGGGGCCTACGTTATAAATGCCGAGTTCGGTCGCCACACCACGGGAAGTGGAGCTAATCGAACAAGAGGTTGAGGCTGCCAGAGAATTGAAGAGTATTTCGGCGAAGCGGCTCCGGTAGTAATTGCCGGTGCAGAGAAATAGAACCCTGAATTTCATGAACTCATTATCCGCATTGGTGCCATGGGGGTCAAGCGGAGCAATATGAGTCTAATCACCGGCCCCCACCGTCGGCAATGCTCAAAGGACAGATGGGGACAGTTATGAACAGTTTAGGGAGCCATTCGGCTTTAAATAAACGGTTACAGCAAGGTCTTTTGGATATTGTTGGGTACGGATTCTGCTATACTTCCCAGTGATGAGTGCATTTGGTGGACAGAATATCTCAAAAAATGCCTGGAGATTAGGACCACGGCGGGGTGCCCTCCTTTTCCTGCTGGCATCAATGGGTTTTGTCCAAGCCGCTTCCGCTCGACAAATCTTGAGCGGTCATGTCCCGGCACCCGTGCCGCACCTGACGGCCCTGACACGCCTGTCGGCATCGCATCAATTGAGCCTGGCGATCGGGTTGCCCTTGCGAAACCGCGAAGCCCTGAACAGTTTGCTCCAACAGCTCTATGATCCTGCCAGTTCCTCCTTTCACCAATACCTGGACGTCACCCAATTTACGGATCGATTCGGTCCGTCGGAACAGGATTACCTCGCCCTTGTTGAATTCGCTCAAACCAATGGCCTGCATGTGACCGGTCTGCACGCAAACCGGATGCTGGTGAATGTCAGCGGATCAGTCCGGGATATCGAACGGGTGTTTCATGTGACGTTGCGATCTTATCAACATCCCTCCGAATCCCGTAGTTTCTATGCGCCGGATGTGGAGCCTTCAGTGGATTGCCCAGTCTCACTGACCGATATCGGCGGTCTGAGTGATTTCGGCAGGCCCCACCCCAACTACACCTTTCGTCCCAAAGAGGTCGTTTCAAAGGCCGCGGCGCCCAATTCCGGCTCCGGTTCGGGGGGCAGTTACAGGGGATCCGACTTCAGGGCCGCCTACCTTCCGGGTGTTTCGCTCACGGGGGCCGGACAGACCGTTGCACTGGTTCAGTTCGACGGTTATCTCGCCAGTGATATCGCCGCCTACGAAGCCCAGGCCGGCCTTCCCGTTGTCCCCTTGACTAATATCCTGATTGACGGGTTCTTAGGGACGCCAACCGGCAACGGCGGGGAACTCGAGGTCTCCATGGATATCGAACTGGCCATTGCCATGGCTCCGGGGTTATCCCGGGTGATTGTCTACGAGGGGAACCCCGCCAACTTCATCCCCAATGATGTGTTGAATCGAGTCGTCTCGGACAACTCGGCCAGGCAAATCAGTTGTTCGTGGACATGGAACGGCGGTCCCAACTTGACCACCGATCAGATCTTTCAGCAAATGGCCGCGCAGGGCCAATCCTTTTTCACGGCGTCCGGTGATGTCAACTCATACAAATACGGGGCTGTAGATAACGCCACATTATTTGGCTATCCGGCACAGAGCCCTTATGTCACCTCCGTTGGCGGCACGGTCCTGACCACAACTGGATCTGGCGGCTCGTATGTTTCGGAAACGGTGTGGAACACACGCACATGGGATAGCGCCCGATCCGCCTATGACGGGAGCAGCGGTGGGATCAGCACTTACTACGCCATTCCAAGCTGGCAACAGGGAGTGAGCATGACCAGCAATGGCGGTTCCACAGTCTATCGCAACTTTCCCGATGTCGCCCTGACCGCCGACAACGTGCTTGCTATTGCCGACGACGGGGTGGCGTACACGGTTGGCGGGACCAGTTGCGCGGCACCGTTGTGGGCGGGTTTCATGGCGCTGGTCAACCAGCAGGGGGCCAGCCTGGGCCTTGCCCCCATCGGATTTCTCAATCCGGCCATCTACTCCATCGGCAAGGGCACCCATTTCACTGCGGACTTGTACGACACCACCACTGGGGACAACACAAGCCCGAATCTGCAAAATTCGAATGGTTCGACGAACCAGTTTGCCGCCGTGGCTGGGTACGATCTTTGTACCGGCTGGGGAAGTCCGGCCGGGAGCAACCTGATCAACGACCTGACTGCCGCGCCGCCCCCCATGTACCGCCTCGAATCCTTTTCCCTGGATAGTGATCCCGGATGGACACGTCAAGGCCAATGGTCATTCGGCCACCCTCTGGGACTCGGAGGAGTGAGCCGTGGATATCCCGATCCGACTTCTGGCGCAACAGGCACCAATGTTTTCGGAGTTAAATTGTCCGGTGATTATTCAGCCGCGATGAGCGGCCCTTACTATCTGACTGCCGGCCCACTGGATTTTGGCGGATGCGGGAACGTTACCCTGCAGTTTCAACGGTGGCTCAACTCGGATATTCAATCCCGCGTCAGAGATACGGTGGAGGTTTCCAGCAATGGTACCTCATGGATTCCGGTATTCGTCAATTCCTCCTCAGCCATTACCCAGTCAGCCTGGAGCAATTGTCAATACAACATCGCCGCCATCGCGGACAACCAGACCAATGTTTATGTCAGATGGGGATACCAGGTCACGAGTTCCAGGGCACGCGCCTATTCCGGATGGAATATCGACGACATTTCATTCCTAGGACAACTTCCCCTACAGTTGTCAGCCAGTTCCAGAAAGGCCATCGCACCTCAAGGCACCCCAATGTCATGGTTGGCGCAATACGGATTAACAAATGATGGCTTTAACGTCGAGGAACTGCTGGATTCCGATGTCGACGGGATTCCCAACTGGAAGGAATATGTGGCTGGCACAGATCCCACAGACTCAAACTCCACCTTCAGGATCATCGGCATGGATGTCTCCGGCGGTTCCAACCGCCTAGTCTGGTTGGGGGGTAATACAAATCTACCACCGTTCCTCGTGCTCTGCTCCACCAACACGGCGGATATCAGTTCGGGATGGTACTGGATCACTAGCGTATCTCGCTCGGCCACCGGCACCAATACCTGGCTGAACATCGTCACGCCTGGATTCTACAAGATTGTTGCCACAACCCCCCCCCTAACCGTTGGTCATTGAATTCCCTTGGCAATCAGGATCAAGCACTGCTTAAAGAGTACTAAAGGCATCCCCCACCTGTCTTTTGGAGCATCCAGCCCCGTGGGCGGCTCAACAGTAGTGCTCCTTATGACACGTGGGGCGCCAGCGCCTTTCCCGTAGCCCTCTGTTTCCGACTAGGCTTGCTTGTTTCTTCTTCTGAAACATCAGCAAGTTACTCGCATTGGTGGAGAGAAGACAAGGGATGAATGAGGCCCGTGCCCCGAAGTCAAGGCGCGCAACGCAAGACGCCGTGATGGATGGAGTGGCCCCAATGACGCAACACCCTGAGTGATGAGGCTCACCCAAGCAGGTCGGCCCGTGAGTGCTCCGTAATCGCGATGGCAGCGGGGTGTTTCAGTCTACGTTCGGCCGTGATGGCATAGTACTGATGCGCGCACGCCTCGGTACTGCCGAATGGTTTTAGCCCGTAATGCCTCGATGTTTCGCGAGTGATGACTGACGGCGCAACGACAAAGCCGAGCCCCTCAGCGGCCATAACCATCATGAACGCCGGATCCTCAAACTCGGCCACAACGACAGGCCTGACGCCAAGCGAGTCGAACCATTCTTCCAGGGCCGCTCGCAGTGGAGTCGTCTCGACGGGGAGCAGAGCAGGCGCATCATGCAGGGATTGCGGAAACCTGCCGCGAAGTCTGGCGGCCATCTTTGGCACAGCGCAAAACACGGATCCGCACTTGCCCAGGAGATGGTTGAACGTCTTCAC
>CAYHEL010000236.1:0-4297 GCA_964355415.1 uncultured Verrucomicrobiota bacterium
CCCATGTCATGGCCCAGGACTCGGTGAAGAAGTTTCTGGATGGACTGACCCTCCGCAAGGTGGTTGTGATTCCCGGAAAACTCGTCAATATCGTCGCCACCCCATGAAGCGCATGCGTAAAGGGTTTAGCGAGTTGACGCAGTCGCTGTTCATGCTGACTCAGGGCGAGAGACAGGCCCTGTGCCTGGTTTTGGCCCTGGCCCTGTTGGGCCTCGGGGTCAAGGCGTGGCACGCGAGTCACCACCTGCCCTGATCGCAACTCCCGCCTCAGAACCGGAAAGACACGCCCACGGAAATGACCGGATAATATTTGAACGCATTGGCATCGTCCTGAATATCTGCAACTTCCCGGGCCAACGCATCATCCACGATGCCCTGGAAGGCGGGATCGGAGGCCGTTGCGCTGGCGCTGATCTTCGGGGAGCCTTGGAACATCTCACCGAAATCGCAGGAAAAATGCCAGCGTCCGTCAGCGCCCACCGCATTGCCGTATCCGATACCGGCATAGGGCGCCAATTCGCTGAAGGTCACCGCTCCATTCAGGTCAGAGAGGGAATACTCCTGCCCGTCCAACGTAACTTCCTTGGTCAAATCCGCCTTCAGTTTGAACTTGTTCTTATTGATTAATCCGCCGCCGCTGATCCGGAATCCGCCGCCAAAGGGATGCAAATCAACCAAGGCGCCATAGGAAAGCCATTCCAGATCGGATGTGATCTTTCCCTCATCACGGGTCGCGGAGGGACTGAGGTTCATGGCATTCACGCCGATTCGGAAACCGAGATAATCGCCTGCCCCGACGGTGGCTTCCAATCCACCGCCCAGGGAGCCGGCCTTAACCGTCAACCCGACCCCGCCGGCGGAGCCTTCGTCCATCGCCTTTGGCTGACTGGCCGCCACGACGGCCTGTTTGTCGCTTGCGGCCATCGCCGCCATCGCGCTCACCACAACCACACCCGCGACCTGAAACCACTTTATCGCCCTGTTCTTTTGCATCCTGGAAACCTCTCCCTTATGAAATGTTGGCGGGAACATAACAGGCCCAACCGAATGGCGCAAGCAGGACCCGATCACCCGTCCCGGCGCTTGTGCAAGGCGAGGGTTTCTGGCAAGATCTCAACATGAGGAAGGAGCGCAGTTCCGATGAGTCGACGCGTATGGACAGTCCTTTTGTTAATGGGGTTAGCCGGAGTGTCGTTTGCCGATTACCCTGTTGGTACCATCTACACCAACGATTACACTGACGCCTATGGCCGTTACCAGTGGATTTACCTGCAGACGGAGTCAGGTTCAGTGCAGCACGGCGTGCAAACGCAGTGGCGGTTGGATGGTTCCCTGTACTGGACCGTGACCTTGAGTTATGGGATCCGGAACGGGAACGAAACATACTACTATGATAACAGCAGTCCCTCGTCGGAGGTTAGCTATTCCAACGGGGCGGTCAGCGGGTGGGTTCGCTACTACGACACCTCGGGCAACAAAACCTACGAGTCGCTCTTTGTTGACAATGTGCCGAACGGGCCGGTTCGGGCTTGGTGTTCCGCGTCTCAGTTGTCTATGGAAGGGTCGTATTCTGAGGGCCAGTACGACGGTCTGTGGCGGCAGTGGTACTGCTCGCCCTATCAACCGCAAAGTGAGATTTCCTACAGCCACGGCGTGTTGGATGGCGACTACAAGACCTGGTATGAAAACGGGCAACTTCACGTGAGCGCCCGTTACAGCGGAGGCATGCCGGAAGGCGAGTACATCGAGAATAATGAACAGGGTTATCCCACGCTGACCAAGACCTATCAGGGAGGAAGCGAAACCCGCCGTTCGGAGATGTATTATGACTTCACTGGCACGCTGATGCGTTACCGATACGATTACGAGGACTCGGTTCTTGTCATGGAACGATCCTGGTATGGTACCGGGTCGGAGGAGTATGTCCGCCGGTACAAGGGAGGTTCGCTTCATGGACTCTGCTCGGCGTGGTATCCGAACCACGTGCTCAAGGAGGAGTCCGAGTACGTCGAAGGCGCGCTTCTTCATCTGTTCCGGGCCAACGAAAACGGGCGTAAAAATGAAGAGCAGTTCTGGCATCTGACAGGGGAACTGGAATCGTGGACCCGCTGGTTATACCACTGGCCGAACTATACCGTCATGGCACGAGAGTACAACTCGGATGTCGACAACCTCTCCGATGGTTTGACCACGTACTGGTACACGAATGGTGTGATGATGACGCGCACCTCCTACAAGCATGGGATGCGGGATGGACTGTCCGAGGAATGGTATGACAATGGCGTGAAACGGGTGTCATGGCACTATCGCAACGACGTTCTGCACGGGCTGGCCCAGGAATGGCAAACCAATGGGGTTCCCCTTACTGAATACACCTTTTGTAATGGGGTGCGGCACGGCCCGGCCCGCACCTGGTACCCGAATGGAAAATTGGCGAGGGAGATGAGTTATGTGTATGGCCTGCTCCAGGGGCCGGCCACCGAGTACTCCCAGTGGGACTGGCAAAATTATGTCCAACATTCTGTCTATGCGTATGGCCATCTGCACGGTCCCTATAGTTTTGATTCGGTGACAGAGGAAGGCTATGCCCAACATACGACCGGCCAGTACGGCAACGACAGAGTCTGTGGTTCATGGCATTGGTGGGGCAGAAAGGCGGTTTTCGGCGGCTACGAAGATTTCGACGAAAACTACGACTACGGCGTTTGCGAGCCGGTGGAGGTGCCGATTCCCGATCCCCCGGATCCGGGTGTGCAGAAACGGATCCGGGGTCGCGTTTATGATCAGTCATCGGGACGACCGCTGGAACTGTCCAGCGTGAACGGTGCCACGACCGATGGGTTTGGTTCTTATGTGTTGACCCTGGGCGATGTTCAGGATGTGACGTTATCATGTTCCCGCAATGGCTACGTGCCGCGCTCCATTCCTGTAAGTCTGGCCGGGGTCTCCGAAAAAACGGTGAATGTGGCCATGAAGCGGGCGCCTGTAACCGTTAAGCCCTCCATCTCCAGCGCCGCGTCGCGCCAGGGATCCGTGTTCATGTATGGAGTGTCGTGCCCGAATACCTATGATGTCGCCATCAACTGGAACGGGTTGACGCCCGGCCAGTTGCGCGTCATTAATAATGGTTCCGTGCAGTCCATGCCCGTGACCGGCAGCACGGTGGCGGTGCCGATGGACATGGGTGGCGCTTTCCAGCCAACGCGGAGTCCGACGGGCAATACCCTGAAATTTGTGGCTGTCAGTGAAGACAACCTTGTATCCGATCCTCTGGTTCTGCATCCCATCGTCTGCCAGGTGCCCGGTTGGTCATCGTCGCTTGGCGCCTTCATCTCAAAGCAGACCAATAACGTGTTTACCTACCAGTTGAGCGCCACATGGCCACCGTCACCTGTTGAATTACAGGTCAATGAGCCGAACATGGGATCCGCGCTGTGGACGGTCTGGTCATTGTTCCCCCTGGTGGGTGGCCGTAACTTCGGGATTCCCCGCACCCAGTTCTTCCTCGACACGCAGGTGGACACGACCGGGGCGGGCAGTGTGGCGGCGGGAGGTCAGACCGGATTCGAAGCGGGCGGCTCTGAGATTAAAGTGAAAATCGGGGGTAAGGGTAACGTCCAGTTTGAACCGAATTTCGGAATTGCCTGGAAGGGCGCCGATGCGCTACTCAGCGGTGAAGGGACGATCAAGAAACAGGTCGGTCCGATCAATCTGTGCCCGGCATTCGAGGGCGCGCTTCAGTTGCCCCTGGTGGGACGCCCATTGCGCTGGTTCAACCAGGTGGCGGTGATCGAGGGACGTATTTATGCCGGGCTCGACCTAACCTTCCCTGTCATCAGTGACAAGTGGGGATTGGCCTTCAACAAGGCCAACGGTTCGGTTAAATGCGGTCTGGGCCTGGGGTTGACTGCCCAGGTTCCCGAGGTGAAGGCGGAGGTGTTTGGGGGCGGCGAGGTGATCAATTACTGGCAGGTTCCGCCCGGTCCCGGCGGACATTATCTCACCAAGGTTGATGCCAAACTCTATGGCAAGATGGTCTTCACGGTATGGGTCTATGAGAAGACGTTTGCCATTGACCATGTCTTTACGCATGAATGGACAGAAATCAGCGGACAGGCGGTCTTCTCGGCGCTGGAGGCCCCGTCCGTTTTAGAACCGCCCACCTTCCGCCCGGTCAGCCGGGATTTCCTGACTCGCGGTCCCTATAACCGTTACGTGGCGGCACTATCCGGCATGCGAACTGCGGCGGCGCATGCCGGTGCGGTTGAGGGCACCCTCGTCAACAACGTGTATCCGC
>CAYHEL010000237.1:0-4291 GCA_964355415.1 uncultured Verrucomicrobiota bacterium
CCAACGACCTTCAGGTTATGAGCCTGACGAGCTACCGGGCTGCTCCACCCCGCAGTGCTATCTTTAGTGATCTGAGCCGTCTCTCCCAACCGCCCCGATCAAACAGGAGCGCATACTATTCGCATTTATTGGGAAGAGCAACTCTATTCCTGAACAAAATTCTCATCCCTTCCCCTTAAAGCGTCAGCAAATCCTGTATGTCATCCCAGGTCATGGCATTAAAGACGGTCTCGCCGGAGGTCAGCGTGGCGTCGATAATGGCTTTCTTCCGACGTTGCATTTCCAGGACTTTTTCTTCAACGGTACCCTTGGTGATGAGTTTGACACTGTACACCGTGCGTTTCTGGCCGATACGGTGGGCTCGGTCGGTGGCTTGATTTTCAACGGCGGGATTCCACCAGGGGTCGAAATGAATCACCATGTCGGCGCCGGTCAGATTCAACCCCACGCCGCCAGCCTTCAGACTGATCAGAAATACCGGGATCTTCCGGTCGGTGTTGAAGGTATGGACGATTTTCATACGATCCTGTGTGGCGCCATCAAGATAGCAGTACGGAATCTGCTTTTGTTCCATCTGTCGGCGCAGAATGGTGAGCATGGACACGAACTGGCTGAAGACCAGCACGCGGTGGCCGCCATCGAGCGCTTCGTCAAGAAGTTCAAAGAACAGTTCCATCTTGGCCGAGGGCGCCTCGACTTTGAGCCCCTCCATGCGCAGCAGGTCAAGATGGCAACAGGCCTGGCGGAGGCGCAGCAGGGTCTTGAGCACTTCCATCTTCGATTTCTGGAATCCCTGAGTGGCAACCAGACTGGTGAGTTTGTTCCGGGAGGAGTCGATCAGTTGCTTGTAAACGGCTTTTTGATCCGCGCTGAGCGTGCAGGAGGCGACACGTTCGATGCGGGGGGGAAGATCCTTGGCCACTTCCGTCTTCAATCGTCGCATGAGAAAGGGCTGGAGTTTCCGGCGGAGTCGCGCCTGGGCCACTTCCCCCTCGGGGCCGCCCCCGGCAATCGGAAGTTCGCAGTTGCGGCGAAAACTCTCGTGGGATCCCAGATAGTGAGGCATGAGAAAGTCCATGATGGACCACAAATCGGCAACACTGTTCTCAATGGGGGTTCCCGTCAGAACGACCTTGTGAAAGGCCCGCATTCCCTTGGCAACAATGGCGTTCTGAGTCGACCGATTCTTGATATGTTGCGCCTCGTCAAGCACCAGAACGCCGAACTCATGCTGGAGATAGTGTTCCACATCGCGCCGAAGCAGGGCATACGACGTGATGACCAGATGGGCCTGTGGAAGCTCCGCCCACTTGGCATGGCGGTCACTGCCGGAGAGCGTCAGCACTTTGAGCGCGGGCGTGAAACGCTGGGCCTCCTCCGCCCAGTTGTTGACCAGACTGGTGGGGCAAACGATCAGGCAGGGTCGGTTTCTCACGTTGGGATGATGCCGTTCCAACTGTAACCAGGTCAGCGTTTGGAGCGTTTTCCCCAGCCCCATTTCGTCGGCCAGAATCCCCCCGAAAGTGTTCACCTCCAGGAACCTCAACCAGTTGACTCCCTCCTTCTGATAGGGACGCAGAATGGTATCAAGAGTGGCGGGCAGGGCAACCACGTCGATCGAGAGTCCCTTTTCCTGCCTTTCAGCCGCTGCGCGCCAGGCGGGGGGCGCTTCGACATCGACCCCGTCAAGCGCGTCGAGGGACGTTTTGACATAGGAGGCATAGACGGAGGGCATCCGGAAAATCCCGGGCTGCGTGCTTTCGCCGCTGGCGCAGTCTCGAAACACCTCGATCATGGCTTCAATGGCCTCGGCATCAAGCAGGATGGTGCGTCCGTCGCGTTCGATAAATGAATCGCCCTTGAGCAGGGCACGCTGGATCTCGGCGGGGGTCAACCGGTTTCCCCCGGCGTCCTCGAAATCGAATCCCACCTCAAACCAGCCCGTCTGATTATCCTGGTAGTTGATGCGGACGACCGGGGTTGCAAACTCGGCATTTTCCATATAGCCGTCAACCCGGCCCTCCATCTCAATCCGCCATCCCTTCCGCCGAAGGGCAGGCACATGACTGCCGAGACAGTTCAACACTTCGCGGCATCCCACCACCTTGGTGAGCGCATCGCCGGTTTCTCCCGCGAAACCGAAACGTCCAAGATGGGTCAGCCCGACTTTTTCCGCCTCCGGGTTGCGTACCAGATAGCGAAGAAAATCGGAGGGGTCGGGGATGGCAAAATGGCCTTTGGGATCATTTTTTCCGGCAACGAGGCGGTACCCGTTGTAGTCGGCGTACAGAGTTCCGGCCAGCGAGGCCGGACTGCCGCGTAGCACAAAACGGAATTTCGGCTGGGCCGGTTCAATCGAGAAAAGATCCTGTGACAGGTCGCTTTCAACACGCATGAATCCCGATAAAATGGGAAGTTCCTGCTGCATGAAACGGGGCACGGCATCCCGGGGAATACTCACCGGTTCAATGTACACCGAACGAAGCGCATCGGGGAGAACCTGTTCCAGCGGCCAAAAGTGGTGGGCCCCAAATACCCAGCCATGGCGGCCTGCCACAATATAGAGGGGAATATCGCCCGCCTTCGCCAGCGGGATCTCCGTGTGAACCATCAGAATGAGTTCGCCATTCTCGCGATCCAGATCGAGATTTAGAAACGAGGTCAGTTTTGTGGCGGTTACGGTGATGGGCGCCGCATGTTGATCTTCCTGGATCTGAAGCCCCTGCAGCAGTTGCAGCAGCGACACAAAGTCCTGCGGCCGAAGATCGATTTCACTCCGGGCAGGACCCTCGCAGATGTCTTCGAGAACGAAAAGGATGGATTCATCCTTCTGACTCAACCCCAGGCAGACGTGAGGGGGGATCTGCCCCAGCGGAACTGACTGGTTGGCCAGGATGGCCATGCATCGGATGGGGATGCGTCCGGAATTGAGATCGGCCCGCCAGGTGTCTTTGAGAGAAAGAAGAAGGCGTGCGTCGGTGCTTCCCGCAGTTCCCGTACGGGCCCGTTTGGTGTAGGCGGCCTCATTGAACTTCGCGATCCGTTCGGCCCGCTTGAGTTCTTCCTGGCGTTTGGCTTCACTCTCAGGATTGTTGGATCGACGGATCAATTCAATACAGAGCGCCACGACATGCGAGCAGATGATGCCGCGCTCCTTGCTGTCGCGGCATGGACAATGATTCTGGGCCGATCCGTCCTGCAGGATGCGAACGGAGGTCTTCAACGGCCGGTTGCTCCAGAGCAGAGTTCCGGTGACGAATGGTTCTTCATACGCCACATCCTGGATCAACCCCCTTTCAACGAGTGTCTTCGCGTCATGAAAGACCCGCTGACCGGCCCAGTTGATGAGAACTTGATGCGTTATGGGAGGCCGGTTCATGGTAATCGTTTAAGACACAGTGTGGTCCATTCGCCCAACTCTAGAGAATTTGAGAGAACCAACCCCACTGTTTCATAGGCCGCCTGAACGCTGGCGGACTGGGAATTGAGTATGCCCGAAAGGATCATGCGAGCCCCGGGGCCGTGGGCCAGTATTCCTGTGAGGGCGGGAGCATGGGCGATCAGGACTGTCGCGAGTATATTAGCCACGACAATGTCATGCGTACCCGTGAGGCCGCAGGAAGCACAATCACCGGTCATGAATCGGATACGACCGGACACATGATTCAATTCGGCATTTTCACGGGCTATACGGACGGCGTCAGGATCGTTATCCAACGCCACAAGATCCCGGTATCCCAACTTGGCTGCTGCAATGACCAGAATACCCGAACCGCACCCGATGTCGGCCAGACGCAAACGGGCGCCCTGTCCAGCCAGATGATCGATCATCCGGAGACAACCCCGAGTCGTGCCATGCTGTCCCGTTCCGAAACTCATGCCGGGATCGATTTCCACAACAATGTCGGAAGCATCCGCTGCACAGGTTTCCCACGAGGGTTTGATCCAGATGCGATCCGATACCTTCAAGGAATGAAAAAACTTCTTCCAGGTTTCCGACCAGTCTTCAGACGGCATGTCCCGGACGTGCCCGGTCAGCAACTCCCCGTTCCGGTGGGGTTCGAGGAAAGCGGTCATCGCCGAGTACCGGTGTTCGGCCTCCGCCCGGGTCGCACAGTAATACTCAACGACCGCGAGATTCGTGTCGACATCAAACCAGGACGTGCACTGGTCGTCTCCGCCTTCGACGCACTGGTCGTCATACAGTTCCGCCAACCGGGAGGTGGTCTCAATCCGGGCGACATGGAGTACGGGAAGGCAGGGTGTGGAGGAGCGGGTCATGAGCGTTTCG
>CAYHEL010000238.1:0-4291 GCA_964355415.1 uncultured Verrucomicrobiota bacterium
ACCTGCTCCGTGACGATGCGGTAAAGCTTCTGGGCAACGGGTTTCCCCGCAACCACAATGGACACGCAGGCCAGCATCAGGATTAGAATCAGGCTTTTCATGATTCCACCAGAATCATCAGCTTTTGGACGGCCTTCAGCATCCCCGCGTCAATCCGGACGGTTATCTCGGGATGCGCCGCGATAATCTCATCTACCTCGGCGTCAGTGATCGATGCTTGCGTGATCCGCTGAAGTGAGCCGGTGCGCGTCCGGAAGATGAACGGCATGGGCTGACCGCCTGAAATTCCGAACACGTCGGCGGTGTAGACTCCGGCCTCGTACCGCATGTTTTCGACACGGAGGGCGTCATAAGCGAAGTTGGCCGTGACTGGGGTTGTTAATGGGTAGATCATGGGTGCTCCTTTATGGGGTCTTGTTGGTTACGATGCCCTGGCTGTTGTACCAGAGGATGTTTGTCACTCCGGCCCAGAGATTGGTGAGCTGGAATCCTGTCATATTCGTTCTGACGTTGGTGACGTACCGGAGATCGCTATCCACGCCCCGGATTTTGACGGCTCCCGTGCTTCCTGTGATCGTGAAGAGGTTTGTTCCATTGGGTCCATACATATTGATGTTTCCCGAATTGGTCACGCCGAAATCATTGCAAATCGTTCTAAGCGAGGCTTGACTGTCCACGGAAAACACAAGCTGACTTGACCCATTCATGAGAGTGATTCCATATGGCGTTATTGACGACCGGAACGCATAGGAGCCTTGGTCGAAAATATGAAGGCCGCCCGCGGTAGACAGATAGAACTGATAAAATCCAGTCGGAGTTTTGCCGATAATCGAATCCCCATAGCCTCCGCCGAAATCCAGCAACGTGTTCCCGCTGGTTGGATCCTTGATTTTGAGCGACGTGTCCAGCGTTGTCGTCGTGAGGCCGCTGGTGTTTTTAAGGGTAACCGACTGCGCCCCGTATATTGACCGAGTTGCCGCGCCCGCATCCTTGACCGTCAGGCCGGTCGTATCGAGCGTGCCCCGAGTCGTGTAGAGCGAATCCTTGACCGTGATGGGGCCGTTGAGCATGGTCAGGTTGCTGATAGATAGGGCGTTAAAAACCCACTGGTTAGTGTACCAGTTCATGAAGATCGGCTCCGGGTACCCGGTCGCTCCCGAGATGTCGCCCACCAGCCGCCCAACAAACGCGGCGTTGGTATCCATCAGGATCACGCCACGGCCAAGCAAGCCCTGCTCCACGCCCGCGATAGACCAGCCCGCCACATAGTTCCCATTGTAGCCGCGAGCGTACAGGCCCCACTCGTTAGGGTGCCCATGAAACGTTAGCGACGGTGCCAGGCGAGTCCCATCGTAAAGCTCCACGTTTGCCCAGAGCTGCTCTTCATACATTTGGATCGTGCCATGGTGCATGATAATTCCATTGGTCGTAAATTCCAGCATCCGCATCCCACCCACCTTGATATCTAGCGAGTTGGTTCCGATCAGATCGCCGTCCCACGTGGAAGGCATGACGGATGACCAGGACTGCACACGCCAGACCCCGTTCGAATCCTGAACCCATGTGGTGGTCTCGCTGTCCCCAATGACAACGCCATTGCTGTGGGTCACGCCATTGATCTGGACGTTCGTAAAGCTGCCTATCCCGCCACCGCCGCCTCCGATGTTCGTGATGGTCATCGTCATAATGTTGAGGTTGGTGGTAATGGTCATCGATATATTCGTTACGGGCTGAAGAATGGCAGGCCAATTTGTTCTCGTGACTGAACCCAGCGTCAGCCCGCCACGGGCATCAATCGGCACCGTCGCCACCAGGGCGCTTACATTGCTCGACGCCTGGACGGTCCGGAAGAATGCCGATGTCCAGACGTTGCTGAATGTCATCAGATAAGTTCCGTTCGTTTTCACCGGATAGGTAGATGTTGCGTTCGTGATCTCCATCCAATTCCCCGCCACCAGGTCGGATGTCCATTCAATCCACGGCTTCGAGGTCACGCCATTGGTCGCCACGTTGATCCGGATCAAGTCACCCGGAATGATCTGCGACACGGAAAGCAACTGATTCGACATGGATATGTAGAAGATATCCTTCCCGTTATAGTACAAAGCGCAATATCGGCCACTGCCAAGAAGTGACCACTGACTATCAAGGTAGACCCGGCGGCCTCCAATGTTCACGCCGTCGATTCTGTTGGGCGCTCCATTGGCGTCATAGTTGGCCCAGGCTCCCGGTGCCGTATTGATGGCAACAATGGCCGCCTGCATAGTGCGAAGGTTCACCGGATTGAGTTCCGTAGCCGGGTCGTCGATCTCCGTCACGATCCCCTGAAAATCGTTTGTCGAGCCTGTCAATGGAGCCGCGCCCCATGTCCACACGGCCAGATTGCTCACGGTAATCTCCGTGTCAAAGCCTCCGTCCGGAGATGGGGCTCCGGATACGGCGGCAGCCTGAATCATGACCGTGTACACGTCGCCCCGCGTTATCAGCCCATGCGCGTTCGTTTCCCATGTCCCCGCGTCAATCAGGTCAGTCAGGCCGATCCCGTTGGCCGTGGTGTGGTCATATTCCCAGCGGGACAACGGGACATTGGCCGCAATCGTCACAGATCCCGTTTCCGAAAGTATCGCCGTGACCCCATCCCATGTGCCATTGGATACGGTGACTGTATAGTTCGTGCTCGCATATCGGCCATTTACCCGCGCCACACCACTCGTCAGCAGGGTTTGCGCCGCGCTGCCTGTCTCCGGATCTCCCCAGTAGGGTCGCCCTGTTGTCCCGTTAAGAAGCAAAACCTGTCCATTCGCGCCAGGATTCGATGCTGACCGCATGATCCCGCCGTGGGCGGCTGTGGTCTGATCCACATGGGCATTGAACGTATCTAGGGCGGTGTTGGTGGTGATGCTATTGTCCTGATTCGTGGTGTATCCGGTAACCAGGTCTGACGCCTGCACCGGCGCATAGTAGGGTCGCCCAGTCGCCGAATACCGCAACGCCCAGCCGGTCAAGGCCGCATTCGTTGGCGCCATTACGATCCCGCCATGGGCGTCTCCGGTCTGTCCTACATGCCGCCGCCATGATTCGGTTGCGGGGCCAGGCTTGACGGTATCGGGTTCGACATTAGGTCCCGGCACCACGACTCCGCTGCCGGGCGTGTTCGTCCAGGATCCGGCTGCATTCGTCACCGTGGGCGGGGTAGTCCATTGGGCGGATGCCAGAAAAGGCAAACAGACGATGACTGCTATGCTGATTCTCAACATCATGTTGATTACCGTCCTGAAATTGTGACTTGTGCGCCGATATCGTTCTTGCGGGCCTCTTCGTACAGCGCCGCATAGGATTCGTTCCGGAGTTCCGTTGCCTCTTCTGATTTCCCGTAATAACGCAACATGTCAGCGGCAGCTGCAGAGACAACAAAGCGCTGGAGAAATTCGGGGAACGGAATCAAAACCCAGATCGCGTTACCTTCTGAATCAAGGTCTGCCCGGTAGCATTCCCCTGTATTGGGGAAGGTTCCGCTTTCTTCGCCTGGATAGAAAATGATGGTCCCCCGCGTATAGGTCGACGCCAGGGCTGCATCCCATTTCTTACCCGTAAAGCGGGGGGCGGGCGGGGAGAAGTGTAACCAGACGGTTGTGAGTCCGCATTCCGGAACATGGATGTCCGTCCCGGACTGGTCAAACTCATAACTCCTGAACGTTTTGAATTTGCGGGGATTCTGGCTCGTAATCTTCCAGACCCGGTTAATCTTCTCGGCACCATATTGTTCGTGCGAAATGGTGGTTTCATGCTCACAGTCAGCCAGCCATTCGGTTGTATTGGTGTCCGGTGATTTCCCGGAATTATCAGCCTTGGCGGAATAGTACTTTCCCGTGTCGGCCAGATAGACGATGTCCCCAATCACGTAGTCAACATCGGTATTCCAGGAGTCAGCAAACGCCCGTTCTTCGATCAGGGCGATATCGTGCCAGGGGCCAAAGTTCCACGCCTCTGACATCCGGATATTGATATAGGTTGCCAGAATGGACTGCTGGTCATTCAGAGTGGCGTCAAACTTCTGGCCGCATTGTGCCAGTACGGCCTCCATCACATCGCGAAAGGGGACTCGGTTCATGACATACCTCCCGTCATCCCCTGCTCTGCCGGGGTTGCGATTTCCTCGTCTGTCTTCTTGACATCCACGCCGATCCGGCCCGTGACGGCATTCTGCATCTGGCTTGCCTGGATGTTTAGGTAATGCATGCTTTCCTGACTCAGGAGGGTAGACGCCTGGCTAAGGGGCGGGAATGCCTGG
>CAYHEL010000239.1:0-4261 GCA_964355415.1 uncultured Verrucomicrobiota bacterium
TGATGCCGGAGACTGGCCATCACGCAATCCCGCGGACTCATCTGTTTCGTTCTCATCGTTCACTCCTTTGACAGACTGGTGTTTTCATTGTCACGCCGCCTGATACGTCTTTCTCAATCGGAACAGAACTGCTTCGCATACGACCACACACTGGCCATGGCGCGCAGTGGATTGTGGCCGAGGTAGTCGCGGCAGGGTCCGACCTGGGCGCGGCCGGGTTTGCGGACGACCGTCTCGGCGTGGCCGCCCAAGGGATGATAGAACTCGAAGACGGTCCCCGTGCGTTCGAACTCGGCGGCGGTCCGATCCAACGCCCGCTCCAGCATGATCCGCGCGCCATCGGCCCGGTCGTAGCGCAGGCACGCCTCGGCGGCCCACATCGTCATGCAGTTCCAGGCTGGCCCGCGCCACATCCGCAGTTCGAAAGCCGGGTCGCTTACGGCCACGGTGGCGATCGGATGCGCGGTCAGAAACCGTTCCGGATTGAGCAGGTTCTGGCTCAGGGCGACCGCCGCCTGCTCCGCCGTGGCGGCGCCGCTCACCAGCGGCCACATGCCCTCGTAGTTCAAATGCCGCAAACCGGGGTCGCGGATCGCCCACGCATCGTGGAACCAACCGGTCTCCTCGCAGAACAGGGTCTCCCGGATGAACCTGCCGAGTTCGGCGCGGGCCTCCTCGAAACGGCCGGCATCGAGTCCCAGGCGTTTCGCCCACGCCGCGGCAAATTCGAGGCACCAGTGCACGTGACCGCTGGCATCCACGCAGGTGTCAGGAACCAGAGGCCGGTTCAGAAACCGGATGCTGTGGTCCATGCCGCTGTCGCCATGGCCGGGATCGAGCGTCTCATTGTAATAGTAACCGCCGCCCGGCGCGCGCCGTTCCGCGTCGAACCATTGCAGCATCCGCACCAGGGCCCCGTACGCTTTCGTCAGCACCTCGTCGTCGGCCCGGCACATCAGGTAAGCCTCGACCGCGACCGGCCAGAACGGCGGGAAGGTGTTGTGGCCGCCCAGGCGCTGGTCAACGGGCAGATCCCTCGGCTGCCAGAATCGGGCTGGATTGTCGCGCAGATAGAGGAAGGCGAAGGAGCCGTTCGGTCGCTGGAGCGCCAGTTGGTTGAGCAGCTGCCGGCGGGCCAGTTCGGGATCATCCGCCACGAAATCCAGTATCTGGTGGGCGAGATCGATATGCCCGAAGGCCGGCCCGGCCACGTACCCCGGCCCGATGTCGAGCCAGTCGAAGGGCATGGGCGGTTCAGCCTGAAAGATACTGCGCCGGCGCAGGGCGGCGACACAATCCAACATCCCGCGCCATTCCGGTTTGCCGGGGGAATCGCCCGGCGTCAGGGCGCCGGTGACTTGGAAACTCCTCACAATTGAATTCATGGTTCCCACTATCATGTATTGAATGGACTGACCGGGGCAAGTTCAAATTACGTTTACGAATGCGTTCGATCTTCATCTCTTTACGCACAGTCTATCGCACGGGTTTCTGATCTGCGGCCCTCTCTTGTTTCGCGGGCAAGCCGTTCCATTCGCATTGATCCGTGAAACGGCGTTGATCACGGCGCGCCGTCGCTTCGATCTTGTTTGCGTCCGGCGCCAGTGTGACGGAGGGCCAGAGAAACAGGTGATTATCGGAGCGACGGACTCCAAGGGATTTTCCATTCAGGAAGAGTTCCACTTCAGGACAGTTCGAGTATATCTTCACGGGCGTTTCCGCCTGGTCGCGCTTCACGAACCGACGGCTGGTGATGTACACGAATGGATCGTCGGACCAATTGGCCTTGTACCAATACCAGGCGTCCTTGCGGGTTTGGCGGTCTCGAGTGATCAGGCCCTTGTTGTTCTGGCCCGGCGTGTCTGCCTCCCTGCGTCCGCTGGAAACGTCGAATCCAAGCCATGCGAACTTGCACCAGAGCCACGGCCGCTCTTTCATCGCCAGCCAGTGAGCTTCATGCAAATAGGATTGCCACTCTTCCGTGAAATCCATGCGCATGGGTTTCAACGAATGGAAATTGATGCTGGCCCCCGCGCCAAATTCACTCAGCCCGATCGGCAGACCGGGATGTTCCCGACGTCGGTCATCCATCCAGGGGCCGCAATCCGCCGGTTCGCCGCCGTACCAACCTCGATAACTGTTATAGCCAATCGCATCCAAACCTGCATCCACCGGGTCTCCGCCTTTCGCGGCAATCGTCAAAATGCGACCGGGCGCTTCCCGTTTGGCCAGGGCAATCATCTCCGCCAACAACCCCGTCGGATCCGGGCCCTTGCCCAGGCGCACTTCATTGCCGAGGGCGAGAATGCACGCGCTCGGATGATTGGCCGTCTGTCGGATCAGTTCCCGCAATTGCTGCAACACGTTTGCCGTGTACTCCGCATTGGTCCTGATAGACGTGTTGACCGAGGTTTCCGTCCACAGCACCAACCCCAACCGGTCGCCAGCCGAAAACGTGTAGTCGCCATGCGGATAATGCACGAGTCGCGCCCCCGTGCAGCCCATCTCGACCAGGGATGCCAGGTCATGGTCAATCGCCGCCGGTGAAACCGCCCAGACGCCCTCGCCAATTTCCTGGTGGGCGTTGACGCCATGCAAATCATAAACTTTCCCGTTCAACAGAAATCCCTTGTTCGGATCCACCGCCGCTGTTCGAATTCCCACCGCTTGTTCCCAATAATCCGCCGGTTGGCCATTCACGGTTACGGCCACGCTCAAGCGATACAGATAGGGATCGGTTCGTCCCTGCCAGACGTGCGGATGGATCACGGCCAAGGACAATTCTTGTTGAGCCACGGCGCCGTCCATGTTCACCGCCGTCAACTCATTCACCGCCGGGTTGCCCTCGGCATCGGCAAGTCGCGTCCGAATCATCGCCCGTACCGGTATTCCCTCGTGGTTTCGCAAACGCAAGGTAAGCCTGAGTTGCGCCCGCTCCGCCGAGGTCTCCGTCGTCGTGAAGGTCACGCCGGGACCGCCGTGATCGAGAAGATCAAGAGACACCTGACCGACGGCGACCAGGCGCACCGGCCGGTACAACCCGCCAAACACCGTGTAATCACCCCAGGCCGGTACGTGCGATTGCTGGCTGCTGTCCACGCGCACCGCCAGCACATGGGATTGGTTTGGCGCCAGTTTCACCGGCACGCGAAACATCGTAAATCCCCCTTCGTGAGCGCCCGCCAACTGACCGTCCACATAAACCTGCGCCGCCAGACTGGCAGCGCCAAATTCGACATACCCATATCTCCCGGCCAACTCGGGCCCGATCTTCAGCGTTCGCCGATACCATCCCACCCTGCGGCCATTGAAATTATGGGGAACGGTTACCGTGGACCAGGAGGCATCATCGAATGCCGGCGCGGCATACGCCTCAGCATCGCCCAATTGAAATCGCCATTCGTCGGCAAGGTGAATCACCGTCCGCCCAGCGTCGTTGGTTTTCGTATCTGCCATGGTGGAAAAGGTTGTCCCGGACGCAATGGCCATGGCCAATAGAAGAAGATAAATCATGTGTAGGTTAAGGTATCGCCGCAACTCACCAAAGTCACGACAAAATCGGAACTTATGAGGACTGACATCCTATCCTTCTCTTTCTCAGGGCCTGTCGTTTCGCCAAGGTCTTAGACCCCGCCGCCGCGTCCCAGACTGTCCATCTGTCGCCTGTTCCGTTCTGCTCGTCCTTCCACTAACCTGACGAACCGGGCGGGCTTGCTTCTTTCGGGGCTCATTCTCCTGGCTGTCAACTCGCCGCCTACGCTTCCCGATTCGATTGCTCTACACGGGCAAGACTGGCTTCTCGACTGCTTGGACTTGCTTTGTTCGGGTGGGCCGGCTCATGCCTCCCACGAGGTCATCTCGTACGATTTCTATTCGGTTTCCCTTCCTTTCCTTCGTTCACAGGCTTATCCTGTCGCGATAGTGGTGAAGTCCTCTCTTGAGTGGCAGTTGTGGGTAATAGAAAGATCTCGCCACCGCCCTGGCCTATGAAGCCTGCCAGCAGGATCATTCCGTGTTCTTCACCACGGCGGTGGACATCGTCAATACGTTGGCGGCGGCCCAGGCGACGGATCGGCTCAAGATGCAACTCAAACGCTACACACGCCCTGAGATCCTTGTCATTGATGAGTTAGGCTTTTTGCCCATCGACAAGCTCGGCACCGACCTGCTCTTCCAGGTCTTCAGCCACCGTTATGAGCGTGGCTCCACCATCATCACCACCAACAAACCCTTCAAGAAATGGCCCGACATCTTTAATGGC
>CAYHEL010000240.1:0-4240 GCA_964355415.1 uncultured Verrucomicrobiota bacterium
CGGGTCACCGCCAGCCACACCCGCCGTTCAACAAGCCACCATCCCACCGGCGTCCGTGTTTCCGTCTGCAACAGGATCATCACTTCCCGGTCACCGCACAGTTCCTTGCAGAGCCGTCCTTCCGCCGCCGACATCCGCTCGCGCGCCGCCTCAATGCCCGCCGCATCGGGCGCCGTTACCGGGGGAGGCAACCGGTCCGCATGCAACACGGGATGCCGGGCCTTCAGTCCGGCATCCTTCAACTGCTGGATCAGATCCTCATTCTCGTGATCCAACAACCGCACCTGATCCTCAAGCTGCGAAACCTTGAGCCTCAAGTGCGCGACCGTCTGGTGCAACAGGCGTTCGGCGGCGTGACTCATCGTCCATCTCCCTTGTCCATCCCCGCCAAAACGCTCTCCGACAGCCGTCCGCGCGCGTACTTCGCCCACAGCGACTCCGGGTAATCCCACGTCAACCGCTTGAACATGCGGTAGGCATTGACCTTGCTGTCCAGCTGACTCGCCTTCATATGGGCATCCCCGCACCAGTACATGGCCTCCGCCATCCGGGCGGGATCGGCCTTCTTCTTGTCAATCACATCCATTAGACTGGCGACCGCCCGCTCATAGTCCTCGGCCCGTATGTAGCACGTCCCGGCCAGCACGCCCGCATGACCCGCCAACTTGTGCTCCTCGAACCGGACCGCCAGGCGACCGAACACCTGCGCCGCGGTCCGGAACATCTCGACGGATTCCATCTTCACCCGGGCCGACGCCACCGCGTTGGTCTCCGCGGCCGCTTTATCCTTCAAGGCTTTGCCCTTGTCGCTGAAATACTGCCCCAGTCGCGCCATCGTCTCGGCCACCAGTTCGTTGTCCGGGTACCGGTAGGCGAGTTTGACGTATTCCTCGCAGGCCTGGTCGATTTCACCCATCTTCTCAAAGGTCAACGCCTTCTTGAACTGGGCCTTGGGCGCATACTGGCTGTCCGGACTGCCGGCGATGATGTCGGTGAATCTCCCGACGGCCTCCGTGTAGTGCCTTCGCTTCTGGACTTCATCCGCCATACTGTTCGCCAACTCCAGCGAGAGATTGGCGAGCAGATAGTCGGCCTGCGCCTTGGCGCTGGTTTCAGGATAGTCCCGCAACACTTCCTCGAGCACCTTCTTGCCCTGGGCGATTTCGCGCCGCGCCAGACTGTCCTCCTTCAACTCGCGATGCTTCTTCGCCAGTTCAAAAAACGATTCCGCGATGGTAAACTGGGTCTGCACCGCGATTTCGGGATCCTTGAACCGCTTCGTGAACGGCAACGCGATTCCATCCGCTCCCTTGAACACCAGCACCTGCCGCGATAGCGCGGGGGTTCCCCCGCCGGACGGGTAGGTCACGGTTACGGTGTCACCATACTGGACAGGCATCAGGACAGGATTATTGGTGTCGGACTGATCCTGCACATGAACCATCGTGAGATGCCCCTTGAAGACGCCCGTGTTCTCGAAGGTCTCCGTCAACTTGACCGTCTTGCTGTGGCCGGACGTCGAGGTGGCCTTCAGTTCCACTTCATCCTTGGCCCCGGACACATTTTTCGACTTGTCAACCACCCGGAAGTAGACACTTTCCCCGACATGAACACCCGTGACTTCAGTCTGGAACTTTCGATCAAGCACGTCGAACCAGGAGTCGCTTCCAAGCACCACGCTCCCGGTCAGCCACTGCTTCCGCCCCTCCGCATCCTTGAACTCAAACCCGAAGAAGATCTCGTCCCCGCCCCGGACGGCGAGGGCGGGAGGTTCCTTGCCCTTCGTTTCGGCATCCTCCACAAGCGACGTCGGCGGCGAATCCCCCTGCGTGATGGGGATACTGAACCCGAATCGACCGTCATCCAGGGGAGACATCGCCGCCATGTCGCCGCGGACGACAAGGCCCACGTATCCCATCGGCACCCCCGAACGCCCCACATCTCCCGGCCCCACGGAGAGTTTTATAGTTCCGGGCACGGTGATGTCAAAGGCGTTGGTGGTGGCGATGCCGGCCCGTTTCCGGCCGGACGAGGTCTGCGCGTACAGGGTCGCCCGGCTCTGTCCCGACAGCGCGATGGGCGGAAACAACACTTCGGCAAAGACCGGTCCATCCAATAACGCATGAGCCGGCGTGGAGCCTGCGACGTCCTTCTGGCGGGTCGCCAATAACGTGCGCGTCGCCGCCACCCA
The DNA here is from genome assembly GCA_964355415.1 of uncultured Verrucomicrobiota bacterium. Lineage (GTDB taxonomy): Bacteria > Verrucomicrobiota > Kiritimatiellia > CAIKKV01 > CAITUY01 > JAABPW01. Next base: position 2,192 of record CAYHEL010000240.1, read on the forward strand.
TTCGTCTCCCCGCGTCACGGGCTCGGTCGTTCCGGTCTTGCCGGAACTCCGGCCCGCGGGGGCGCTCTCGGCGACGGGAGCCGAGGCCACATCGTACATCCGCAGTTGCGGGGCGATGTAGATGGCCTGCTCCGCCATCGCCGAGCGTTCGCAGGGCACTCCCGGCTCGGTATTCTCGGTATCCAGGTAGGTGACGCTGATATCGTCGGCGGGGCGGATCTGAAGTTCGGTCGGGCGCTGGGGCGCCGTGCTGACCGGAAAAAGATTTCCGACAAAAACGCCGGAATGTTCGCTGGTTTCCAGAGCGGTGAAGGCCGACGGTTTTCCATCGGTCACCCGCGCGGTAAACTGGACGGTGTCCGGCTTGTCCGTGGTGTCGCGATCCGGATCACTGATCACCACGGCGATGGGATTGCCCGCGAGGAAACGGCGGACCGGGATATAACTCGCCGCCCCCTGCCGCCCCGCCCCATCCGCACCGTAGTCGGGAAAACAGATATTGATGGATCCATTTCTGTACGTCGCCACGAGTGACGCGGTATGGGATTTACTGCCGCTGGAGACAACCCGGGAGTCGTCATAAAAGATATTGATCTTGTCGCCGGGGATGATTTCCAGAACCTTGTTGCCCTTGAGGCTTGTCAGATCCTGTTGTGTCGGCAGGATCACCTTTCCGGCAACATCAGCCAACTGAATGCGTGAGAGCGCAGGGGCGTCACCCTGGAAGTCCTCCAGAATTAACCGGAAGACACGGGCCTGCGATTTCGGCGGAAACGCCAGATCAAACACCGTGCCATCCGCCGACGGCGTCACGGTGGTCGGAGCCATGGCGACTTCCTGACTGATCTCCGGGTGCGCGATCGGATCAAACAGATCCGCCGGACAGGTGGCGAAATAGGGATCCTTGTCGATATCCCACTGAAGATTGAACCGGGCGCCATCCTGACCCGCCGCGTTGACATACACATCGAGCCGGTGCACACCCTTGGCAAACGACTTGCTGATTTCAAGCGGCCCGGTTCCGCTCCGGCCATCCGCGCCATTGGCTTGGCGGGCCGGAATGCCATCAATGGCAAGCAGGTACCGGGTCGTCGTGCTGGCCGGCGCCTCAAGCCGGAAGGTGCGAATCCGCCGGGTATCGAGGTAGAAGGCACCGCGCAAGTGAGCCAGATACCGTTCCGACCCTCCGATCTTGGACGCGCCCAAGTGGGCCTCCATCGCCACATTCAACGTCTTGACGGCAACCTCGAAAGGCCTGGTCTTTTGCATGGCCTCGCGGCATGCCTCGAGGGTGTTGTTGCCTCCCGTGGCATCCGACTTGATCCATGACAACGTCAACGCGCCGTCCCAGGGTTTGACCGCATTCGGCCATCCGGCGAGCGTGGTAAAGTTGCGTCCGTTAAGCGATGTCTGAAACAGGAACTGTGTCAACTTCCGGCCCGACACGTCGGCGCGGAGCGTTACCTTTCCAAGCCCGACATTGTCATTGAGATCCACGGTATAAATCTTGGGACGCACATTGTCCGACAAGGCGGCCCAATACGGATGATTCCCTGCGGAAATCGGGAAATTCGGCTGCTTGCCTTCCTCGGAATTCGATGCCGTGGCCATCGCCTGGGCGGCGACGGTCGGAAGGGCGCCCTCGAACACGCCGCTGTGGGTGTCCGTCTCCGTCAACTCGAAACCGTCGACTACGTCCCCACTCGTGGCCATCGCCCGAACCGTGACTTTATCCCTGCCGGCCGTGATGTTTCGATCAGGATCCATGACGCGGATATTGATCTTGTTCCCGGGCTTGATCTGGTCGGGGGAGCGGACAAGGCTCAGGGCAAGTGTCTCGCCGGGCTCTTTCTGAATGGACAGTTTTCCGCGCAACATGGCCTCCAACTCACGCTCCGCCATCTCCTCCTTGCTCAGCACACGCCCTGACGAGGCATACATCTCGGAGTCCGTGGCCACGGTCAACTTGAAAACCTCAGTCGCGGTAATGTTGTGGGCCTTCTTGAACTTATCGGAGAAGTCGTAGTAGATCGAGTCGTCGCCCAGCAC
>CAYHEL010000241.1:0-4240 GCA_964355415.1 uncultured Verrucomicrobiota bacterium
GAAACGTAATCCCTCCCCGTTTTTCCGGCGCCTCAATTCCGAGACACGGCGCTTGCCTTCATCGTCCCGGTATGGCTATTCTTGCCTCAGACCCATGACTGAACTGGAAACCAGATTCGCCGACCTTAACCGCCGGCTTGAAGCGGCGTGTAAACGTGCCGGACGGGATCCCTCCGGCGTTCAATTGATGGCTGTTTCAAAAACCCAGGATCCGGATGCGATCAGGGAGGTGGCGGCCTTGGGAATTGAGACGTTTGGGGAGAATAAGGTGCAGGAGGCGCGGGCGAAGATACCGCTTTGCCCGTCACGCCTTCACTGGCACCTGATTGGGCATCTCCAGTCAAACAAGGCCCGCGAGGCCGTCAGTCTGTTTGAAATGATTCACTCCGTCGATTCTCTCCGCCTGCTGGAGATTTTGGATCGCCAGGCCGGCGAGGAGGGAAAGACGCTGTCGGTCTGTCTTGAAGTGAATGTGTCGGGTGAGCGAAGCAAATTCGGGATGTCGGCCAACGCCGTTCTTGAGACGTTGTGCGCCGCCAATTCTCTCTTCAAGATTAAGGTGGTTGGCCTGATGACAATACCTCCGGTGGTCGAGGACGTTGAAGAGTCCCGTCCGTTCTTCCGAAGTTTACGTGAGATGAGGGACGAGATGCAGACCCGGACGGGTATGGCCCTCCCTGAATTGTCCATGGGCATGTCCCATGATTTCGAGATCGCCGTTGAGGAGGGGGCAACCTGGATCCGCGTGGGAACCCTGCTCTTTGGTCCCCGGAAGCGAAAGGAGACCCATGACCTTGCCGACCTCTGAATGGGACGAAGAGAGTCCCGCCACCAAACCCAAGCCCGGGACATCAACGTCCGCCCCGGTGGGATGCCTGGTATTTGTTCTTCTGAGCCTGGTCGTCCTGCTGGCATTCGTGACGTTTGGAATCCAGACCAAGATCGGATGCGAGTGGGTGGCGGATTCGGTTCGGAGGCAGACCGGGTTGGACGTGGCGATTGGAGGAGCAAGTCTGGCCTGGCCCCTGGATGTGTATCTGACGGATGTCCAGACGAAACCCAGCACGACCCCGCTTGGCAGTTTCAAGGCCCGCGAAATCCGGATCGGCTGGCGATGGGGCGGTCGATTTGACGTGATGCTGAGCGGCGCGCGTCTTGAGGTGATGAAGATTGCAGACGGTTGGGTGCCAACCCCCTTTGCGAGGATCGGGGAACTGTCCGATGTGCGTGAGACGGTGTCGCTGGTGAGTGAGGAGATTCCCTTGGCATCGCTGGATATCCGGGACAGCAGCGTGATTTGGAATGGTCCCGATGGCGAGCGCCTGGCTTCATCCGAGGGATTGGGCCTCAGCATGAGGCGGATTACCCTGGGTGACCGTCCCTATTTTGTATTTGAGGTTACGTCGCGAACCGTCTGGCGGGTGGGAGGACTCAAAGGCCTGAATGTGCGGCGAGTTTGGATGAGCGGGAAAAGGAGCCCTTATCTTGAAATGGAGTACAGTGGAATGTGGGATGGCGAGGATGGCGCCCTGAAAGACTGGTGGGCCACGCCACCCGGCACCGTGAAGCGAGGAATGGGACATGAAAAATGAACGCGCCCGGCTCCTGACGGAGTCGTTCCGCCATCAGCGTATTCTGGTGGTGGGTGACCTGATGCTTGACAAGTATATCCATGGTTCGGTGGAGCGGATCTCGCCCGAGGCGCCTGTGCCGGTGGTGCGGGTTGCCCGTGAACGGCAGGTTCCAGGAGGCGCCGCGAACGTGGCCTTGAATGTCTGCTCCTTCGGCGGCCAGGCGGTTATCGCCGGTGTCGTGGGGCATGACGCCGCAGGGCGCGATCTGTTGAAACTCATGGCTGGACAGGGCATTGCCACCGATGCCGTCAGGGCGGTGCAGGGACTCCAGACGACGGTCAAGATGCGGGTGCTGGCCGACCGGCAGCAGGTGGTCCGTGTCGACTGGGATGCCGACCCGGAATTTCCCCAGGCCGATGTTGACGCCTTCTGCGAGATGGTCTCCCGCCAGATCGAGACCTGCACCGGCGTGGTGATTGAAGATTACAGCAAGGGGATTGTCCGGCAGGATGTGATTGACGCCGTGTTGTCCGCAGCCCGGAAGAAGGGTATCCCGGTCGGATTGGATCCCAAGGACAACCTGAACCTGACGATCAAGGGCATCACTCTGGCGACCCCGAACTACAAGGAAGCCCATGTCTGCGCGGGACTCCCTGCCAAGGCCCCTCCACCCGGGGATCCCTTGAATGACAAGTCGCTGAAGCAGGCGTCCGAACTGCTTCTGAAAATTTGGGAACCGGAACAACTGCTGGTGACGCTTGGGCCGAGCGGGATGTACCTCGCGGCGCCGAACCGGGTTCCGCGGGTCATCCCGACGCGTGCCCGCGAGGTCTATGATGTAAGCGGGGCCGGTGACACGGTGATAGCGACCTGTGTGATGGCCCTGGCGGCAGGGGCTTCGTTTGATGAGGCCGCAGTGCTGGGCAACAATGCCGCCGGCGTGGTGGTTGGCAAACTGGGCACGGCTGTCTGCTCGCCCGATGAATTACTGGCCAGCGTGGAGATCAATGAGCGCTAAACAGGAACGGGTCATTGGTGTGATACCGGCGCGGTGGGCGTCCACCCGACTTCCGGGCAAGGCCCTGGCGCCGATTTGCGGGAAGCCCCTCATTCAATGGGTACTGGAACGAACCCGCCAGGCAACACGGCTTGACGAGGTACTGGTGGCGACAGATGACGAGCGCATCCGCTCGGTTGTGGAGGGTCTTGGCGGAGTCGCGGTGATGACGCGGGCGGACCATCCCTCGGGGACGGACCGGGTGGCGGAAGCCGTGGCCGGGCGGGAGGCTGGGGTGGTGATCAATATCCAGGGCGACGAACCCCTCATTGATCCGGGATTGATCAACCGTCTCGCGGAGGTTATGCTGGCGGAACACGAGTGGGACATGGCGACGGCGGCGACGGCCATCGGCAGTGTCGCCGAGTTGAATAAGTCGTCCGTGGTCAAGGTGGTTTTGGGAGAACGGGGCCGGGCGCTGTATTTTTCGCGTTCGGTGATTCCGTTTGTCAGGGACGCGGCGCCGGAACGAGTGCGGCATCTGAGGCACATCGGTATTTACGCCTATCGGCGCGCCTTTCTTGACCGGTTGGTGAAGGCGCCGCCCTGTGCCTTGGAGCAGGCGGAGAAATTGGAACAGTTGCGAGCCCTATACCTGGGCGGGCGCATGACCGTCGTGGAAACGGATGAAGTTGGCCTCGGCGTCGATACGCCCGAGGATGTTGTTCTGGCGGAGGCGGCATTGCGACAATGCGGACTGGCGAAAGTGGAGTCATGAGTAAAACCAAAATTGTGGATGTGGGCGGAGTGAGTGTGGGCGGGAAACGACCGTTGGTGTTGATCGCCGGGCCTTGCGTGATCGAAAGCCGTGAAGGCTGTCTCGAAATTGCCGGGAAACTGGCCCGACTGGCCAAGGCGCGGAAAATCCCCCTGATTTTCAAGGCCTCCTACGACAAGGCGAACCGGTCGTCGGTCCGATCCTACCGCGGTCCCGGGCTGGAGCGCGGTCTGGAGATCCTGAAAGAAGTGAAGGCCCGGTATGGCGTTCCGGTTCTGACCGATGTTCACAGCGTGGCCGAGGCGCAACGCGCGGCGGAGGTTGTGGACATCATCCAGATACCGGCCTTTCTCTGCCGCCAGACGGACCTGGTGGTGGCGGCCGGCAAGACGGGAATCCCGGTGAACGTCAAGAAGGCCCAGTTTATGGCGCCCTGGGACATGCGCCATGTGATCGAAAAAATCGAATCCACCGGCAATCGAAAGATCATTCTCACTGAACGGGGAGTCTCATTCGGGTACAATAATCTGGTGGCCGACATGCGGTGCCTGCTGGTGATGAGGGAATACGGATACCCGGTGATTTTCGACGCGACGCACAGTGTTCAGCGTCCCGGTGGCGCCGGGGATCGAACCGGCGGGGATGGCTGCTGGGCGCCCGCGCTGGCGCGCGCCGCCGTGGCAACCGGATGTGACGGGGTGTTCATTGAAACCCATGTGAAGCCCGAGGAGGCGTTGTCGGACAAGGACAATACCATTCCGTTTGCGGCGGTGAGTCAGTTGTGGAGAACCCTGGGGAAAATTGATGATGCGGTACGCCTCGCTTAGAGCCCGTTTCAACACCGTGATTCTGGCTGTCGCCGCCTTCAGCGTGACGGCGGTGGCCCAACTT
>CAYHEL010000242.1:0-4226 GCA_964355415.1 uncultured Verrucomicrobiota bacterium
GTTGGTGTACCGCCTTCAGGCGGTCTTCGGCCATAATGAGAATTGGTGTGTCAAGACTGCGGGTGAAGTGAACTGGATGAGTGGATTTCCGTTACGGGGTGTTTCGGTATTTCAGTGGAGTGGTTTTGGCAACTTTACGGAAAATCCGGGCAAAATAGTTGCTGTCATTGAACCCGCACTGGTAGGCCACGTCGGTGATGTTGAGATGGGGTGAATCCCGGAGTAACGACATGGCTTTCCGGAGCCGGTTCTTAACCATGTATTGGTGAGGCGTGTCACCCGTGGCCCGCTTGAAGACTCGCATGAAATGCACTTTTGACATTCCCGCCTTTTTTGCAAGATCGGCCAGGGTTGTCTTTTTTTCAGCAATTTGTCCGATTTCTCTTAATAACCCGCCGAGGCGAAGTAATTCCTTAGCCTCCGATGACTTGGTTTTTGTGTATTGGCGGGAAAGATAGACAATCATCCTCACCAGGTCGGCATAGAGGGCCGCTTCGTGTCCGGGGAGTTTCTTCCGTTGTTCATCAATCATGGAGTCCAGCATATCCTCCAGATGACTGAGTTCAATGCTGTCCAGATGCAGTCGACTTGAGAACTTGTGGCACTTCCGGTAGTGCGGTTCCAGAATGAATAGGGCATGATAGCCAGGAATGCGCTTGAGATAGTCCTCCGGCAGTTGAAGCTTGCTGGCGTCGTACATGACATTGACGATCACTGTGTTTTCCCGGTTGTGGAAGAAATGGCTCTGACTGCCCTGAATCAGGAAGACATCACCCGCCAAAACCGGATAGTCGACGCCCCCGATGTGATGCATCCCCTTGCCATCCAGGATGATCACCAATTCCGAGAAATCATGATAATGCTCCACCTCGGTCGCGTCGTGCGGGTGGGCAGATTCGCCCGGCTTGGTCGTGGCAACGCGCACCACGTTGACCGGGATGGCATTCAGGGCGTAGTAAAATTGTCCTTTAAGTTTAATGGACATGATTGAAACTCCGCTTTCACTGTCGGAGATTCACCGGGTCTAAGCAAGATAATCTTGCTTTTTGACCTCCATCACGCTAATTCAGTTACCCCGGTGTGGAGGTGTACCGTGAATTATGATACAGACTTAGACTATCCTCATGAATCGTGTGGAATTTTCGGTGTTTTCGGCATTCCCGACGCCGCGTTGTTAATACATGCCGGGCTTTTTTCATTGCAACACCGGGGTCAGGAGGGGGCGGGCATTGTCGTCTCCGATGGAACCCAGGTAAAGTCATCCAAGGGGGTCGGAGAGGTCAACGATGTCTTTTCGACCGATGTTCTCCGGGGGATGGCCGGGCATCTGGGAATCGGGCATGTCCGTTATTCCACGACCGGCGCCTCCCGCATCCAGAATGTTCAGCCGCTGGTGGTGGAGTGCAGCGATGGGATCTGGGCCATTGCGCATAATGGCAATCTGGTGAATGCGCGGGCCTTGCGCCAGACATACCAGGAGTCGGGCGCCATTTTCCAGACCAGTACCGACAGCGAGGTGCTGATTCACCTTCTGGCAGATCCGATGTATCGTAATCGTCCCCGCCGGGTGGCCCGAGCCCTGGCTGAACTCAAGGGTGCATTTGCATTTCTCTTGATGACCAAGGACTGCGTGATGGCGGCGCGGGACCCGCTAGGCTTCAAGCCGCTCTCCATTGGCCGATTGGGGAATGGATACGTGTTCTCCAGTGAGACCTGTGCCCTGACCCAGATCGGGGCGGATTATGTCCGCGACGTGGAGCCCGGGGAGTTGGTTGTGGTGGATTCCACGGGTATCCGGAGCAGTTGGTTCGCCGAGAAGGAGAACGAGACTTTTTCGCAATGTGTCTTTGAGCATGTCTATTTTGCACGGCCCGACAGTAATGTGTTTGGGCAGAGTGTTCACTCGGTTCGGGTTAAACTCGGTCAGCGCCTCGCGCAGGAGCATCCTGTGGAGGCCGACATTGTCATAGCGGTTCCAGACAGTGGAAACTCGGCGGCGCTCGGTTTCTCACGAAAAAGCGGCATCCCCCTCGATTTCGGGTTTATGCGGAACCATTATGTTGGACGAACCTTTATCATGCCCGATTCAGATCAGCGCGCCCGCAGTGTGGACATGAAGCTCGCGGTGGTGGCGGATGTGGTGCGCGGCCAGCGCGTAGTGGTGGTGGATGATTCAATCATCCGGGGTACGACCTCCCGCCGTCGCGTGATGGCCCTGCGGGCCGCCGGGGCGAAGGAAATTCATCTACGGATCTCATGCCCGCCGACCATCAATCCCTGTTTCTTTGGTATCGATTTTGCCAGCAAAGATGAACTGGTCGCCGCCATGCATACCCACGAGGAAGTGTGCGCCTTCACAGGAGCCGACAGCCTGGGCTATCTCAGCATTGAAGGGCTGTTATCGCCCTTTGCGAACGCCCCGGACTATTGCACCGCCTGTTTCTCAGGGAACTATCCGGTGGATATCAGCCGGATGCTGGGGAAAAATGCCTTGGAAAATACCAATATGCTTTTGAATCTTGATGCGAAAGGGAATCACTGATCAACTCGCGCCACTTTACTGCGGTTCAAGCCTCAACTCCCACGGAACTGGCTGGGGGAAGACCCAACGAGGTTGCGGAAGACCCGGTTGAAATGCGTGAGGCTCTGGAAGCCGCAATCGTAGGCGATCTGCGTGATCGGCATCGCGGTCTTCCGGAGCAAGGAACGGGACTCCCGGACACGGAGGGTCTGCACGAACCGGGTGAAGCGGGTGCCGGTGGCCCGGTGGAACAGGTCGCTGAGATAGGCTGGTGAAAGTCCAACCTCGCGGGCCACATCACCGAGGCAGAGGCTCTCGCCGCGCAGATGGGAGGCGATATATCGCTTGGCCCGCGCGATCTCGGGCTGTTCGCCGCGTCGTTCCACTTGCCGCAGGCGCAAGGTGACCCGGCACAGGTGCCGGGCAAAGAACGCGAACAGTTCCAAGACGGTCGCGAGCTTGTCAGGCGGGAGGTAATGGCACCTGAAGTAGGCGGCGCCGGCCGCCGCGCGGTCGAGTTTCAGGTCCCGGTTGTGCAGCAGGAACTGCTGCAGTCCTGCTTCGCTGGGCGGGTCGGGCAGAAGCTGCCCGCAACTGATCGTGCCCACGTGCCGCCCACCTGCGTGGATCGGGACAGCGAAATCGGTCAACCCCGCATGGCAGACGTAACACATTCCCCGACGCCGGCGCGCCGCCCGCTCGGAATGCGCGCGGTCACAGTCGTAACAGCGGTGCTCCCCGTCCGGCGTAGCCCGGATCAACCGGCACAGCGGACTTTCCCCCTCCGCGGCCGCAAAGATCTTAATCGTGGCGCCATCCGAACCGAAAAGCGCCATCTGGAGGCCCGTCAAGCCGTGGAGCAACTTGGCGAACTCCGCCAGCTCGACGGACTCCGCCAGGATCAGGATGTCTTTGGATGAGTGAACAGACATGGCATCAGTGTCTCCGACACCTAAAAAAATGTAAAGCCCAATCGAAAGGAAAGTGGAGCGCGCGCGTGGCGAATGAGGTACATTGCCAGCCATATCCGATTGCATAGGCGCTTTGAATAGGCACTCCGAGACGCAAACGACCCCAGCGGACGGTATGGGCTGGATCGCCAAAGGCAGTCGAAAAAAAGGAGAGAGAAGAAATGAGAGATCAACGTTTGGAATCGTCTTGTGTCAACGAGCGCCCTGAGGATCATGGCTTTCCGACCAAGGAGAACAAGATGCAAGACAACAAGACCCAAGTTGACCCCGCCCCCCCGAAGACCTGGTCGGTGTACGGGCCCTTCGGCCTGACCACGGCCGGGGATTGCCCGTTTCCGGCCGAGTGGACGTTGTTCGGTTCGGTCGGCAGGGACGACCAGGAACCGGACTTCGCGGCGATGACCGCCGTACCGGGGGAATTGACCATCGCCGGCAACCGCCTCGTGGCGCAACCGGCCGCGTTCACCGGCGCTTACCTCGACCTCGGCGCGCTGCTTGGCGGCAAGGCGGTGGCGGTGGTCGGCAAGACCGCGTACCTGCTGACGATCATCGAAGCCGCCAAGGCGATGGAGATCGACCTTGGCACCGGCTCGGACTGGTGGATGAAATGGTGGGTCAATGGCGAGGTGGTCTGCGACACGTTGGCCACAGGCAACGTCCACTCGCCGCCCAGCCCGGAGGATCATCGCTTCACGGCGCGGCTGAAGGCCGGGAAGAACCTCGTCGCGGTCAAG
>CAYHEL010000243.1:0-4206 GCA_964355415.1 uncultured Verrucomicrobiota bacterium
CCCCCGAGGGACGACTCCCCGGAACTCTTTGTCAAAAGAGGGCGGGACATCATTGATCTGGAAATCGAAGGACTCAAACAAGTCCGCGCCCATCTCAATTCAGGATTCGGCCGCGCCATCGAAATCATTATCCGGGCCACCCGCGCCGGGGGAAAGGTCGTTGTCACCGGGGTCGGCAAAAACCTGCATATCGGCGAAAAGATATCCGCGACTCTCGCCAGCACCGGCACCACCAGCGTCATGCTCAATCCCGTCCAGGCCATGCATGGCGACCTGGGTATTCTGGCGCCCAACGACGTCCTCCTGGCGCTCAGTTACAGCGGGGAATCGGAGGAAATCCTCAGACTGCTTCCCCTCATACGCCGGTTCGGCGTCAAGGTCATTTCACTCACCGGCAACCTCCGGAGTTCCATGGCCCAATTCAGCGACGAAGTGATTTCCGTAACCGTGACCCGCGAAGCCTGTCCTTTCAATATGGCGCCCACCACCAGCACCACCGCGACCCTGGCCGTTGGCGATGCGTTGGCCATGGTTCTTCTCAAGGCCAGGGGATTCAAGATTGAAGACTATGCCCTGCGGCATCCCGCCGGCGCCATCGGGCGCACCCTCCTTCTCCGTGTTTCGGATATGATGCGAAAGGGAGACCGGGTCGCCTCGGTTCGTCAGGACGCCAAGGTCAAAGATGTGATCCTCGCCATGACCAGGGCCAGAACCGGTTCGGCCGGCATACTCGACCGGTATGACCGCCTCCTGGGCATCTTTACCGACGGCGATTTGCGCCGACACCTTCCCCTGCATCCCAACCTGGTGAACCTGCCCGTGGAATCCCTGATGACTCGGAATCCGATTACTGTCAGGGCGGATTGCCTGGCCGCCGAGGTGTTGCGAATTTTTGAGAAACACAACATCGACGATCTCCTTGTCGTTGACGCCAGGGGGCGATTGGTTGGCGCGGTGGATATCCAGGATCTTCCCAAACTCAAAATCATGTAACCCGCGAAAGGTTCCCCCGCATGTCGGAAATGTCCCTGATTCAGTCCGTCGTTCTCGGTGTCGTCGAAGGTGTCACCGAGTATCTTCCCGTCAGTTCCACGGGGCATCTTCTTCTGGCGCAGCAACTCATGGGCATGGGGCAAACCGAAGGCACAAAAGACGCCTCCGAGGCCTATGCCGTCTGCATTCAGGCGGGCGCCATTCTTGCGGTGGCGGGGTTGTATTTCAGGCGTCTCAGGGGAGTTGTCGAAGGAGGACTGGGCAGAAATCCAGAGGGTCTCAAACTGGGGATCAACATGGTTCTGGCTTTTATTCCCGCCGCCATCATGGGGTTGACGCTTGAGAAATGGATCAAGGCGAACCTGTTTGGCGGGGGCCGGTACGGGTTGTGGCCGGTCGTCCTTGCCTGGCTGGTGGGCGGGGTGGCCATTCTGTTGATAGAACGGCGCCGCCGATCCTCCGGTGAGGGCGCCCGTGCGGGATTGGGGCTTTCCGAGATCACCTGGAAGATGGCGATACTGGTCGGATTCGTGCAGATTCTGGCCATGTGGCCGGGGGTGAGCCGTAGTCTGGCCACGATTCTGGGGGGACTTTGGGTTGGTCTCTCCATGGTCGCCGCCGTGGAGTTCAGTTTTCTCTTGGGTCTCATCACCCTGAGCGCCGCCACCGTACTGGATGCGCTCAAATACGGACATGAGATTCTGGCTCATTACGGATGGCAGACGCCGTTGATCGGGCTGGTTGTTTCCTTCATTTCCGCCGCTCTGGCCATCAAATGGCTGGTTCGCTACCTCCAGAAACATCCCCTCTCGCTTTTCGGTTATTACCGGATTTTGTTGGCGGCATTGACCTCCGCCTGGTTGCTGTCTAGGTGAGATCCCTTTGATGAATATAACGTTTCTTGGAACAGGCACGTCAGTGGGAATCCCGGTGATCGGTTGTGATTGCACCGTTTGTCGATCCCAGGATCCCCGTAACCACAGACGGCGTTCCAGTCTCTATGTCCAGGCCGGCGGAACCCACATTGTCATTGACACCTCGCTGGACTTTCGCGAACAGGTGCTGGCCTACCGTGTGGCCCGGATCGATGCCGTGCTCATTACGCATTGCCATGCCGACCACATTTTCGGACTGGACGATGTCCGCCGGTTCAACACCATTCAGGGAACCCTGATTCCCGTGTATGGATCACCGGACACCATCCGGGATCTGAAGCGTATTTTCTCCTATGTTGATCAGAGCCTCCCTGAACCCGGGGTGTTCAGGCCGAGACTCAGTTTCCTTGAAAGGGAGGGCCGATTTCAGGTTGGCCCCATTACCGTTGAACCCCTGCCTATTGTCCACGGAAGGATCGAAACCTATGGATACCGGCTGGAGTGCGAAGGCCGAACCCTGGGGTACGTCCCAGACTGCAAGGAGATGCCCGATTCATCACTCGAGCGTTTCAAAGGGGTGGATGTGATGATTCTGGACGGCCTTCGGAATCGGTCGCATCCCACCCATCTGACCATTGAGGCGGCGTTAGTTCTGTTTTCACGGATCGGCGCGAAACGGTCATACCTGACCCATATCTGTCATGATGTTGACCATGAGGAGACCCAGGAGTCCCTGCCGCCGACGACCTTTGTGGCGTGTGATGGAATGACTCTGAACTGGTGATTGCCATTGATTTGGGCGCGCGCTGCGCATATAAAGACAGTCTCAATTTCGGGACAACGAGGACGTATGGCCGACGATAGAGCACAATCTGCGAAGAAAATGGATGTCCGATACGTTGCCAATCTGGCACGGTTGAATTTGAACGAGGCAGAAGCCGCGCAGTTTCAGACTCAACTGGATGTTATTGTCGAGTATTTCAATCAGTTGCGCTCCCTCGATGTGGAGGGGGTGGAACCCATGGCGCATGCCACCCCTATCCAGAATGTCTTTCGCGAGGATGAAGTGCGCCCGGGACTTGACCGCGAGGTTGTATTGAATAATGCCCCCGAACACAGCGCTGACCTGATCAGGGTGCCAACCATCGTTGAGTGAGTGTGGGGCGTTGGTACTCCTGCTGCTCTCGACTCCGTTGAGTTCTAAGTCACGGGGGTGGGGTGGGCGGCCTCTTGAGGTCGCGGATCACAGACGCGCGGATGGGGATGACCAGACGCGGATAATGGGGGTGATCCGTGGAAATCGCCACGACGCCGAGCGCGGTTGCTGCGGGTGCATCGGTTCCGGGTTGGACGCTAATCACGCCGTATCCGGGGGAATTGGTTTCAATGCGGGCAACGAAAAAGGCCCCTTGCGTTTCGATGCCAGTGATCCGGGCGGATGAACCCGGTTTCCCCGTGACGGTCAGGCGTTGGGTGGTTGGTGCGGATGATGGCGAGTATGTAAACATGATTTCAGGGGGTGTCACCATCATCTCCGTCACTGCCGTACCGCTGATTTGGCACTGAAAGACCGGTTTCTCCGGATCATTGGTGTGGAGGTAGATGTTCGTGCGCTTGACCCCGACAATCCCGCGCAGAGTGAGGCGGGCATTCAACACCGCGTTGCTACCCGGTTCAATGGTGTTTTGACTGAGTTGAGCCTGGGTGCAACCGCATCCGCTGCGCACCCGGGAGACGACGACGGGGGCATTGCCCGTATTACGCAATGAACAGGAATGATCGACATCCTCGGTGTTGGATCTTGATCCAAAGTCAAAAAGTGGCTCATCGCAGACGAGGTGCGGGCGTAGAGCCTGAGTTTGCGCGCTTGCATTGACAAGGAAAAGCGACGCAGATGCAGTCCAGACGAAGCAAAAGACCGTATGGCGCAGAGTTGGCATAATGTGAAGTTACACTTTGGATTAATCCGTTCGCCTGTCAATCAGATTCACCGTGTTACAATTTGATTAGGGACTTAAATAATCTCCTTTTCGCCTTGAATGTTATCGTCGGTTATGTGACAGTTTCGTCCTATTTGATCTATTCGCAAGGGGGCTCGGGGAGAACGAGACTCGTCAAGTTTATCACTAGTCATGGTTGAGTATGGTGGAAAGAGAGACTGATATGTTGAAAAGAATGACCTGCAGGTTTTTGTGCGTGACCGTCATGGCGTATTGGGCGTCAGCTGTGCTTAGCCCTCTGGCATTGGCCGTTGACGCAATACCCTCGGTGGCGCTGAACGCGCCGACATCCGTTCCGATTGGCAATAGTTTTGGGTTCTCTGTGGCGTTCGACAACA
>CAYHEL010000244.1:0-4199 GCA_964355415.1 uncultured Verrucomicrobiota bacterium
ATTGATCTCAATGGAAACCGAATCCTGGATCCCTGGGAACCGGTAGGGTTTGCATTCGAGTCAGTTGGCGAAGGCGGCTATGTGCCTGCGAAGGTGGATCTCTCGGGTGAGGGAAGTTCAGCCAGGAGTAACATTCGGATTGTGGTTCGTGATCGCGATACCGATGATGATCAACTGGCTGATGGCTGGGAGTGGATGTACTTCGGAACGCTGGCGAAGGGTGCCTATGATATCGGCACGAATACATTAACACTCCTCCGCAATTATGAGATCGAACCAATGGATCTGGATCCCACGAAGTCGGACTATGATGGGGACGGCCTGTCGGATGTCTATGAAATTACTTACAGCGACCTGAAGGCCGGCACCCCCTTAAATGTGAATCACTACGATCCCTATGATCCTGTGGCGAATTCGCATGGAACGGATCTGAATCCCGCCAAGTGGGATACGGACGGGGACGGGTTGTCGGACGGTTATGAAATTGCCCATGGTCTTGACCCTCTGAATCCGGCCGATGGCGCGGCGCAGATTGCGAAGGCCAAGGCGGCGGGAGAAACGATTCCGGGACTGCCCAGTGTGTCTCGGATTGCCGCCGTGATGCCTGATGGCGGCCAGTTCTCGCTGACGTGGCAGGGCCAGGTTGGGATGAATTACGAGGTTCAGTATAGCGATGACCTGAAGACGTGGAATACGGCGCCAAACGGGCCGACCCGATATGGTGAAGCGATTCACACCTATGTGGATCAGTCGCCCCGGGTTAATACACGGTTCTACAGGGTGGTGGTGAAGTAAAGGGATGAACGCCGATAACCATTGACCGTTTTGCGGCGTTTTCGTAACTTCTCGGTAACACAACAAAAAGAGAGCGGATACATATGAAGCACCTGATTCGGAATGCGTTGGTGGCGGTACTGGGCGTCGGGGTAGCCGGGTTGGTCGGTTGCGAATGGAGTGGTGGCGGAAGTGACAATTCCTGGAATGACTCCAGCACGATCGCCAACTTCAATGGTAGTTACCAGGCGAACGGTGGGTATTTGGTCAGCGACTATTCGTCCTCGGCCTCGGCAGGTGGCGGAACCACGACAACCACGACGGGTGGTTTCATTCCGCCCTTGGAAGAAGTGAACGCCAGTTTTTCGGGTAATTCCATTTCGTTTACAACGAAATTTGTTCCGATTCGACCGGGCTCGGTCACGGTGGCGTTTGCGGATGGAGCAAAGGGGTCGGCAACGGATAATGGTTCGGGCGGACTGAGTGGAACCTATCTGAACGTCATCCCCGGCGAGCATCCTGCGAATGGAACCGTTGTTTATGAGAACGGTCAGGTTAGTGTCTTCTTTCCCGATGTCTTGGGCTTGCAGTCCTCGCGGGTGACCATTCGCTATACGGTCGACTCGGGAACAACCTCAACGACGACAACAGGCGGAACCGGAACCCCTGGCAGTTCGGGTGTTTCAATCTACGCCTTCAATGTTCAGCAGACGGGCAATAAACTCAAGATTATTGATAATAACGGCAGTGTCTATGAAGGTAGTCTCGGCGACATCAGAACGACGGGGAATCTCAGTTCGGGTTCAACCGGCGCCTCATTCGTGAATGGCGACCAGGTGAGCGCCTCATTCTCCGCCGGTGGAAAGAGTGCGGCGGGTATCTATGTCAATATGACGGGCACCTTCCAGGGAACCGCGTCAGGTGTCAGTCAGGTCTCGTCAAAATCGGGAGCTTCGGTTGTCTATACGACGTCAATGGCATTGTCCAATCGACGGATCATGGGAACGTGGATTGAAGATGGCGGAAAGACCGGAAATATTGATGGCGTTTGTCCTTCTGCAGTGATGGTGACAACGGCCTCAACGGTGTCCACCAATGCTCCCTGAGCAGACCTGACAAATCAATAACATGGCGGGGTCAGGTCGAATCCTTTTCGCCTTGGCCCCGTCGCTTTTTAAAGGAGTGATGAATGGACGGATTGGAAAGAATGGATCAACCACCACGTCGTTGGCCTGTGGCGCTGATGGTGGGGTTTTTTGCTGTTTTGGTTGTGGGGACAGTTGTGGCCGAGACGGAGGCCGCTACAGAAAGGGGCGCGAAATTCCTCGCTATCGGCAGGAAAGACAAGGCGCGCGAACAGTATCTGGCCGCACTGGAGGCCAAACCCGATGAGTCCCTGCGAGCACGAATTGAGGAGACGCTCGGCTCGCTCAACGTTGAGCTCATCCGATCCCCATGGCCGATGGCCGAAAAAAAAGAAGTAATTGTTCAAGAAGGGGATTCGATCAAGGCCCTTGCTCGGAAATACGGAACCACCGTTGAATTGATTGTAAAGGGGAATGAACTCAAGCGTCCTGACGTCATCCGCCCAGACCAGCGCTTGAAGGTCTTCACGGGAAAAATGGCAATCACGATTAATAAAACCCGCAATGATCTGCTCCTCACGGCGAATGATCGATATTTCAAGAGGTATCGTGTCGGAACGGGCCGGTACGACAAGACCCCGGTTGGAACCTTTGTGATCAGCGAGCGGATCCCCGAACCGCCATGGTGGCGTGAGGATGGTCAGACGGTCCCCTTCGGCGACAAGGAGAATATCCTGGGCACCCGCTGGATGGCGATCATGGCCACGGGAACAACCCCGGGAATCAGGGGGTATGGAATTCATGGAACCTGGGACACGAACTCCATTGGCAGGGCCGAAAGCGGTGGGTGCATTCGCCTTAAAAATGAAGACATCGAGGAACTTTTCGAACTGGTTCCCGTTGGAGCTCCGGTCACGATTGAAGATTAGGACATCTTCTCTTTCTTTCCTTCTCTGCGTCTCCATGGTAAAGTCTCCGTCTTTGAATTTGAGCAGGAGAAGAGAGAATGCACCCTTATAGAACGCATCATTGCGGTGAGTTGCGGCTGGATCATGTGGCGCAGACGGTTCGGATTTCGGGCTGGGTGTTCCGGAAACGGGATCATGGGCAGCTTTTGTTTATCGACCTTCGCGACCATTATGGCCAGACCCAGGTGGTGATCACCCCTGACCGCGCTTTCTTTGATCAATGCCAGCATATCCGATCAGAGAGCGTGGTCATTGTGACCGGGCATGTGGTGGCCCGTAGCGCCGATACCATCAACGAGGCGCTCGTCACGGGTCGTATCGAGGTGATGGCCGAGTCGGTTACCATCGAGAGTCTGGCGGAACCACTCCCGTTCCAGGTCAATGTGGAAGATGATGGATCCGAGGAAGCCCGTCTCAAGTACCGGTTCCTCGACTTGCGGCGCGAACACCTGCATAAGAACATCCTTCTGCGTTCACAGATCATCGCCAGTCTCCGTCGTCGCATGATTGAGCACAAGTTCACGGAGTTCCAGACGCCGATCCTGACCAGCAGTTCGCCGGAAGGCGCGCGCGATTACCTCGTGCCCAGCCGTGTTCATCCCGGAAAGTTCTACGCCTTGCCCCAGGCGCCCCAGCAATTCAAACAACTTCTGATGGTGGCCGGGTTTGATCGGTATTTCCAGATCGCCCCCTGTTTCCGGGATGAGGATGCGCGGGCCGACCGCTCGCCGGGCGAGTTCTATCAACTCGACATGGAAATGTCGTTCGTCACCCAGGATGACGTGTTTGCCGTTGTCGAGGACGTCATTTACGGAATTTTTACCGAGTTCTCCAAGGTGGCGATAACCACTCCGCCCTTTGAGCGGATTCCCTACGCGACGGCGATGAAAAAGTATGGCACAGACAAGCCGGATCTGCGCATTCCGATCGAGATGCAGGATGTTTCCGATGTATTCCGCGCCTCAAAATTCAATGCGTTCCGCTCAGTTGTGGAGAAGGGGGGCGTTGTGCGGGCCATCCCTGTCAAGGGAATCGCCTCTAAACCGCGAAGTTTCTTTGACAAGTTGGTCGAATATGCCCAGTCGCTGGGTTCCAAGGGTCTGGCCTATCTCGTCTGGGAAGGCGGCGCGGTCAAGGGGCCGATCGTCAAGTTCCTTTCACCGGAGGAAATCACAGCGCTGGCCTCCGGCGGCGGCATGGTCGAAGGCGATGTCATGTTTTTCGTCAGTGATATGGCGGCGGCGGCGAACAAGATATCCGGCGCGATCCGCACCAAACTGGGAACCGATCTGGAGTTGATTCCGAAAGATGTCTTCAGGTTCTGCTGGATCGTGGATTTCCCGATGTTCGAGATGGATGAGGAAACGCGAAG
>CAYHEL010000245.1:0-4190 GCA_964355415.1 uncultured Verrucomicrobiota bacterium
ATCCGTTGGTCACGAGAACATTCGTCCCGCCCCCTGATCGAACCAACCGGCTGCAGTCCAGGACAAACTCAAACCCGACCAACGGTTCGTTGTAGGTGTAGGCCATCTGGAGACCCCCCGCCGCCTTCATCAACGTGATCACCTGATCCGGAGTATGCCGTTTCGCCGACTGGCGGAAATCCTGGGAAATCGTCCAATTCTGACAAAACGAACAGGCAAAATTGCAGCCCCAGCCTCCCACACTGAAAATGGTCGAACCCGGATGAAAATGATACAGGGGCTTTTTCTCGATGGGGTCACACTGGACAGAGGAAATCATCCCGTAGCCGATCGCCCTCACCGCGCCCCTTACAGTTGCCCTAACCCGGCATCGTCCGGTATGCCCTTCCCGGATCCGACACCGATGCGGACAGAGCAGACACTCACAGGTTCCGTCCTGATGACCCTGCCAGTATTCCGCCTCAATCCCTTGATGATGATTGTCGTTCATTGTGCTTTTGCTACCATGACGGTACCATTTAGCCATGAAAGGAACAACCCGCATGAAAGCCTTTCTCATCGTTTTGGATTCCGTCGGAATCGGCGCAGCGCCGGATGCCGATGTCTACGGGGATTCCGGGGCCAACACTCTGGCGCATATCGGGCAGCGCGTGGGCGGCTTGAACCTTCCGACACTCGAATCCCTGGGGCTCGGCAACATCCCGGCCATTTTGCCAGGCGGAATTCCGATCCCCGGCGTTCGATCCCTCCCCAAAACGGAAGGCGGATTTGGCGCCATGCGGGAACGATCCGTTGGCAAGGACACCACAACCGGGCATTGGGAGATGGCCGGATTGCTGATGGATAAAGGGTTCCATCTCTTTCCGCATGATGCCCCGTCATTTCCCGCGCCCTTGATTCGTGAGTTTGAACGCCTTACCGGACGCAAGACCATGGGGAACAAAGCGGCCAATGGTCTCGCCATCATCGATGAACTGGGCCCCCGACAGATGGAAGAAGGATCCTGGATCGTCTATACCAGCGCCGACTCCGTATTTCAGATCGCCGCGCACGAGGAGATCATCCCTCTCCCAGAACTCTATGAAGGGTGCCGGATTGCCCGTGAACTCTGCAATCCCTATGTTGTCGGGCGGGTGATCGCACGACCCTATAGTGGCGGTCCCGGCGCGTTCAGGCGCACGGAAAACCGGCGTGACTTTTCGTATCCCCTCCCCGAACCCACCGTGCTGGATCGCTTGTCGGCGCAGGGCGTCAGAGTCATCACAGTCGGGAAACTCGACGATATCTTCGCCGGCAATGGCATCACGGAATCATTCCATGTGGAAAACAATCCCGACGCCGAAATGGCGCTCCTGAAACTCGCCGACCGTTCGGATTCGTTCTTCTGTTTTGCCAACCTCATTGACTTCGACATGCTCTACGGGCATCGCAGGGATGCCCCGGGTTACGCCTCCGCCCTGGAGCAGACGGATCGATTTCTAGCGGCCCTGCTTCCAAAACTGGCGCCTCAGGATTTGCTGATCATCACCGCCGACCATGGGAATGACCCCACCTTCAAGGGTTCGGATCACACCCGTGAATTTGTTCCCCTTCTGACCCGGGGGGCGGGACAACGTCATCAATCATTGGGGATCCGAAACGGGTTCTTTGATATTGCCCAAACACTGGCCTCGTTTTTCAAGAGTGGGCCGCTTCCGCGCGGGGTGAGTTTTCTTTGATCCCGCAATCCCTTCGTGATACCTTTTTTTCATGGCTGACAAATCAATCCCCTGCCAGAATTGCGGCAATGTCATTACGGTATCGGAATTCGTTTCCGCGAAAACATTGACCTGCATGAAATGCAAGGCCCAGGTGACCGTTCCGATTCCGGAGGCCGCTCCTGTCGAGCCCCAACCGAGACTGCGTCTTGCCCCCTCCCTCGCGCCCGATTCCCAGACCGGTTCGGATGCCGCATCGGGGGATCATCCGCGCCAGAAGAAACAGGACCCTCACGAGATGCGGAATGTCCTCCCCCAATACAAACGACGGAAACGGAAACGCAGGGTGACGGCTTTTGAAGTCAAGGTATTGCCCTGGCTTCTCTTTTTTATTCTGGCAGCCACCCTCGCCTGGGTGCGCTATGTGCCTGGCGCGGTCTCCCCGGACAACCTGAAATGGATGATCAGCGGAGGAGTCTGGACCCTTTTCTTCCTTCACATATCGGTCGTCTGCTATGCCTTCACCGACGACTCCTTCTTTGGCATACTCTGCCTGATCATCCCCGGTTATTCCCTCTACTATTTGTATGTCCAGTCGGATCAGATGATACTCCGATCCCTGGCTGGAGCGCTCCTCATCGCTTTTGGTTGGGATGCTTTACTCGCGGCCCAGGATCTCTGGATCGAGGTTTACAATACCGTCTCGATCTGGATCGCCACCACAGACACGATCAAAAAGAAATAGAAGATCCCCGCGTCGGGCGCATCCGGTACGAGGCCACCGCCGTATCGACGAGTCCTGCCATATAGATCACCGTACAGAGGGCCAACGGCAGGAGGAGGGCGCCGACTCCCGGCGCCTTGCCTGTCGCCCCCTTGAAATCAACGGCAAAGGCATAATATGCTTTCAGCACACCCGCAATCTCCACAACAAACCAGACAAACCCGATCGTGAACACAAACGCGAACCCGATTCCCGCCACCCACCGACGCTGCATCAATTGACCGGTTCCCGGATAAACCAGAGCCGATAGCAACATCGGTGAAAACGGAGTCCTACGAACACGGTTCGCATTCAAGGGAGGGGGCTGGGAGTCAGACTTCACACGTTAATCGCTCCGGATATTGGTCAGGATCTCATAAGGAATGGTCTGGCACCATCGCGCCAATTCATCCGCCCAGAGGCACTCGTTGCCCTGCGTCCCGATCAGGGTCACTTCATCACCCGACTTGACGCCTCCCTGTGGACCCACATCGACCATGGTAAAGTTCATGGTCACGCGGCCCACCACCCTGGCGCGCCGTCCCCCGACGAGGACATGGCCCTTGTTGCTCATCAGGCGCGACAAACCGTCGGAATAGCCGACATCAATGGTGGCCAACCAGGTGGGTTCCGGGGTGATATGCGTGCTCAGGTAGCCCACCGGAAATCCGGCAGGCACCTGTTTAACTTGCACGACACGGGTCTTCCATTGAAGCCAGGGATTCGTGTGAATTCGCGAATCGGAACGCTTCCCGCCATACCCATAGGCCAGAATTCCCACGCGGACACCGTCAAAATCCAGTTCGGGATGAGCCACAAATGCCGCACTGTTTGCCACATGCTTAAAGAGGTTGTCGAGTCCGCAGGCCCGGCACCCTTCCACCACCTGATTGAACCGGGCCGCCTGAACGGCGGCAAAACTATCGCCGACCTTCCCGGCGGACGCAAAATGCATACAGATTCCGCGAATATCGAGCCCTCCTCCATGTTGAAGCCTCGACAACAGAACCGGCGCCCCCTCCCAGGGGATTCCGAATCGTCCCATCCCCGTGTCAATTTTTACGTGACACACAAGAGGTTTCCCCGAGCGCCTCGCCGTTTCAGCCAATTGCACGGCCTGTTCCTCACAAATCAAAACAGGGATGATCCGGTGGCTCGTCAATTCAGGGACATCCGACGACCATACTGCTCCCAACAAAAGGATGTTGACGTCGGGCAGCACCGCGCGAAGCGCCACGGCCTCATCCATCCGCGCGACCAGAAACCATCTGACACCGCACTCAAAGGCCTTGACGGAAACCCCTTTCAAGCCATGCCCATAGGCATTGGCCTTGACAACCTGGATTATCTCCGCCGACCGGGAAAGGGTCGATTGAATCGCCAGGATATTCCGGCACATCACCTCTGAATCCAACTCGATCCAGGCATTTCGTCTCGTCACGATCACGTCATTTTCTTTCCGACACCCCGACACGATTACGCCTGCATGGCGCCCCCCTGCGGCATCGGGGGTGTACTGACCCGATTCACCCGCAAGGGGTATCTCAGCTTCAAGTCTCCATCAAGAAGGATCTCAATCCAGTAAACTCCCTCCTTCTCGAACTTCAGATTAACGAAAAACTCAACATTGGTCACCGAGCATTCCGGATTCGCGAGTTGTACCGAAATGGCCTGGCCTTCTGCAATGACAACGCCATCGGCTGCAGCCTGCGCAAAGAGGCCTCCGTCGT
>CAYHEL010000246.1:0-4157 GCA_964355415.1 uncultured Verrucomicrobiota bacterium
CGGCGATCATTCCGACGTGATGTCGGTTCGTCAGACCGGGTTCGCCCTTCTGGCCTCGGCCAGCGTCCAGGAAGCCCAGGACTTCGCGCTGATTGCCCAGGCGGCAACCTTGAAATCACGCATCCCGTTCCTCCATTTCTTTGATGGGTTCCGAACCTCCCATGAAGTCCAGAAAATTACGCCCCTGACCAGCGATATCATGCGCGCCATGATCACCGACGAACTGGTCTTTGCCCATCGGCAACGCGCACTGTCCCCTGATCGTCCCACGATCCGCGGCACCGCCCAGAACCCGGATGTCTATTTCCAGGGTCGTGAGACGGTCAATAAGTTCTATGATGCCTGTCCCGGCATCGTCCAGAAGACCATGGATGAGTTTGCCAAGTTGACCGGTCGGCAGTACCACCTCTTTGACTACATTGGCGCCCCCGATGCCGAGCGCGTGATTGTCATCATGGGTTCCGGCGCCGAGACCGTCCACGAGACCGTCGAGACCCTGGTTGCCCAGGGCGAGAAGGTCGGCGTGCTCAAGGTTCGTCTGTATCGCCCCTGGGATATCAAGGATTTCGTCAAGACCCTGCCCGTGACCGCGCACTCCATCGCCGTACTCGACCGCACCAAGGAGCCCGGCTCCATTGGCGAGCCGATGTATGAGGATGTCCGCACCGCGATCGGCGAAGCGCAGAGCGAGCGCCTGATGCAGAATAAGTTCTACCCGCTGGTGATCGGTGGCCGCTACGGCCTGGGGTCCAAGGAATTCACGCCCGCCATGGTGAAGGCCGTGTTCGACAACCTGGTAACCGGCAAGAAGAACCATTTCACGATCGGCATCAACGATGACGTGACGAAGACCAGCCTGAAGTATGATCCGAACTATCAACTTGAGCACAAGGGTCGTATTGAGGCCATGTTCTACGGTCTTGGATCCGACGGCACGGTCGGTGCCAACAAAAATTCAATCAAGATTATCGGGGATGACACGGATTTCTCCGCCCAGGGGTATTTCGTCTACGACTCGAAGAAGGCTGGCACGATTACCGTGTCGCATCTCCGGTTCGGGCCCGGTCCGATCCGCAGTCCGTACCTCTGCACGAAGGCTGACTTTGTGGCCTGCCACAATTTCTCCTTCGTCGAGAAGTATGACATGCTGGCGACGGCCAAGCAGGGCGCCACGTTCCTTCTGGCTAGTCCCTTCAGCGCCGCTGAAGTGTGGAATCATATGCCGGATGAATTGGAACAGCAGATCATCGACAAGAAGATCAAGTTCTACGTCATTGATGCGAACAAGCTGGCCATGGATCTGGGATTGGGCGCCCGCATCAATACTTTGATGCAGACCTGTTTTTTCAGCATCTCCGGCGTGTTGCCCCAGGATGAGGCCGTTGAAGGCTTGAAGAAAGCCATCAAAAAGACCTACGGACGCAAGGGCGATGCCGTGGTTCAGTCGAACTTCAAGGCTGTGGACGCCGCCGTTGCCGCGATCCAGAAGGTCACCGTTCCGTCCACAGTGGCCGGCCGGCTTCGAATGCCCGCCGTGGTCCCCGCAGATTCTCCTGAGTTCGTCAAGACTGTGACTGCGGCCTTGATCAAACAGAAGGGTGACGAGGTTTCGGTAAGCCAGATGCCCGAGGATGGGACCTGGCCGACCGCGACAACCCAATACGAGAAGCGCAACATCGCGGTCGAGATTCCTGAATGGAACCCCGATCTGTGCATCCAGTGCGCCCAGTGTTCGCTGGTCTGCCCGCACGCGGCCATCCGGGTCAAGGCGTATGAACCCAAGAACCTGACGAACGCCCCGAAGACGTTCAAGTCCACGGATGCCAAGGGCAAGGAGTTTGCCGGTCTCAAGTTCACCGTTCAGGTTGCCCCGGAAGATTGCACCGGCTGCGGCGCCTGCGTGTGGAACTGCCCCGGTCGTGAACGCGACAAGGCGACCAAGCAGGAAACGGGCAAACGGGCCATCATGATGGCGCCGCAGATTCCCTTGCGCGAAGCCGAGGTTGAGAACTTCAAGTACTTCCTCGCCCTTCCCGAGACCGACACAAAGCTCTACAAAAAGGACACCGTCAAGGGGAGTCAGTTTGTAAAGCCCCTGTTTGAGTTCTCCGGCGCTTGTGCGGGTTGCGGCGAAACACCTTATGTCAAGTTGCTGACCCAGTTGGTCGGTGACCGGCTGTATGTGGCCAACGCCACGGGTTGCTCCTCAATCTATAGTGGTAACCTGCCGACGACCCCGTACACCAAGCGTGACGATGGACGCGGTCCCTGCTGGGCCAACTCCCTGTTCGAGGATAACGCCGAGTTCGGGTTTGGTATGCGCCTGGCCGTTGACAAGTTCAACGAGTTTGCCCTGGAGATCCTGGAGAAACTGATTGGCGGCGCGTGCGATTCCCTGAAGGCCGACAAGGAGTTCCTCACCGCCATCAAGACGGCAGACCAGTCCACCCAGTCCGGCATCGAGGATCAGCGCGCCCGTGTGGCCGTGCTGAAGACCAAGTTGGCAGGCTGTAAGAATGACCTCTGCACCCAATTGCTTTCCCTGGCCGATTATCTGGTCAAAAAGGCCGTCTGGGTTGTGGGCGGCGACGGTTGGGCCTACGACATCGGGTACGGCGGTCTGGATCATGTGCTGGCTTCCGGCAAGAACATCAAGGTCCTGGTGCTGGATACCGAGGTGTATTCGAACACGGGTGGACAGGCCTCGAAGTCAACGCCGATGGGCGCGGTGGCCAAGTTCGCGGCAGGCGGCAAGCCGGGTATGAAGAAGGATCTCGCGATGATCTCGATGACCTACGGGAACATCTATGTCGCGACGGTTGCGCTGGGCGCCAACCCCGGCCAGTGCGTCAAGGCCTTCATGGAGGCCGAGCAGTATGACGGCCCGGCGATCATCATTGCCTATTCGCACTGTATCGCCCACGGGATCGACATGACCTCGGGCATGCAGGGACAGAAGGATGCCGTCAATTCGGCTCACTTCCCGCTCTACCGGTTCAATCCCGCTCTGCTTGATCAGGGGAAGAATCCACTCACGCTGGACAGCAAGGCTCCGACGATGTCGTTCAGTGAACACGCCATGAAGGAGAATCGCTTCCGCGTGTTGAAGCAGATGAACCCGGAGCATGCCGCCAAGTTAATGGCGATCGCCGACAAGAAGGTGCTGGCCAAGTACGATATGCTGACCAAACTGGCGGGAATGGCTCCCTGTACCGGTGAAGTCGTAGCCGCGTCGGCTCCGAGCGCGTAAAGATAACACGAAGGAATCGAAACGGGGAGTGCCGGGGAACCGGAACTCCCCGTTTTTATGTGCTACTCCTGCCGCCACCCAGCCCGAGCCGGGCAAACTGGCGGTAAAGATTGGCATACGCCCCATGCTTCGCCAGCAGGCTCGTGTGCGTTCCCCGTTCGATGATCCGGCCATGATCCAGTACAATTACCTGGTCGGCATGCCGAACGGTGCTTAGTCTGTGGGCGATAATGAAACAAGTCCGGTTCTTCAGGAGCGTGGACAGGGCCTTCTGTATTCTCACTTCGGTCATGGTATCCACCGAACTGGTGGCCTCGTCCAGAATCAGGATCCGGGGATTGGCGAGCATGGCCCTGACGAAGCAGACCAGTTGGCGCTGTCCCAGTGACAACCCCGCGCCGTGTTCTCCGACGGGCGTTTGAAACCCCTGCGGCAGCGCTTCAAGGAGATCAATACAATCCAGTTGTCGGGCCGCATCGACAACCTCGGCATCCGTCGCCTCGGGTCGCCCAATCCTGATATTTTCCAAGATTGTTCCCGTGAACACAAAATTCGACTGTTGGATGAGCGCCATCTGCTGATGGAGTGAGCCCGTCTGAATATCAAGGAGGTTGACGCCATCCACCCGAATCTCGCCCTGGGTCGGCAGGTAGAACTTGGCAATGAGATTGATCAGGGATGTTTTACCACTACCGGTGTGGCCGACGAGCGCAACGGTTTGACCGGGTTCGGCCACCAGGTCAAGGTTCATGAGGATGGGCCGGGCCGGGTCATAACCAAAGGTCAGAGAACGGCATTCAACATGACCCTTCAGATTCGGCAGAGCCCGGGCGGTGGGAGAATCCGTCCATTCAGGGGCGGTGTCGAGAACCTCGAAAACGCGTTCAGCCCCCGCCATGGAGATCAT
>CAYHEL010000247.1:0-4139 GCA_964355415.1 uncultured Verrucomicrobiota bacterium
CCTGGGGTCGCACCGAATCAGAGGCGCCTGTGGTGGGCATCATGGATTATTACCGGGTGGAGGGCGAGGAAGTCCATGAGGTCGCTGTCGGCCCGGTTCATGCGGGAATCATCGAGCCGGGTCATTTTCGTTTTCAGTGTCACGGAGAACAGGTGTTCCACCTTGAAATCTCACTGGGATACCAGCATCGCGGAGTGGAGCGGGCGCTGGCAGGCGGTCCCGATAAACGGACTCCGCATTACGTTGAGACACTGGCAGGCGATACGACCATCGGGCACTCAACAGCCTACTGCCAGGCCGTCGAGGGGTTGGCCGGGATCCATGCGCCGGCCCGGGCCCAGGTGTTGCGGGGGATTGCCTTGGAGTTGGAGCGGTTGGCAAACCATACCGGGGACTTAGGGGCGCTGGCGGGCGATGTGGGTTTTCTGCCCACCGCATCCTACTGTGGACGTCTGCGCGGGGATTTCCTGAATATGACGGCGATCCTCTGCGGGAACCGGTTTGGCCGGGGGTTGATACGGCCGGGCGGGGTGGGGTTCGATGTGGATGCCGGCGGGGTGGAGGAACTCAAGAGGCGATTGGAGAGCGCTCTGGATGACGTGGCCAACGCCGTGAACTTGCTCTGGAATTCACCATCCGTCATGAGTCGTTTCGAGGAAACCGGGAAGGTGTCGCTGGAAACCTGCCGCGAGGTCGGGTTGGTCGGACCCGTGGCGCGGGCCTCCGGCGCTGAATATGATGTCCGTCAGGATTTTCCCCAAGGACTATTCCGGTTCGCGCATATCCCGGTCTCAACGGGGCACAATGGCGATGTGTTTGAGCGGGCTTTTGTGCGCTGGCTTGAGATCCAGCGATCCGGGGAATTCATCCGTGACCAGTTGAAGATGCCGGTGGCGGGGGCGGTACGGGCTGAGATGAAAGATCTGGAGCCGGATTCACTGGTGGTTTCCCTGGCCGAGGGGTGGCGCGGAGCGATTTGTCATGTGATTTTGACCGACGCGGCCGGACATTTTGCCCGGTACAAGGTGGTGGATCCGTCCTTCCTCAACTGGATGGGGTTGGCCCTGGCGATGCGCGGCCAGCAGATTTCCGACTTTCCCCTATGCAATAAGAGTTTTAACCTGTCCTATTGCGGGCATGACTTGTAAGGAAGGAATACGATGTTCGGTATTATTCTGGCGCGCCTGAAACAACGGCATCGAACCATTCAATATCCCCGGAGACCACCGGTGTTGCCGGATCGGTTCCAGGGGGTTCCGATTCTTGATCAATCCCGGTTCGGCGGGTCGTCGGGCTCTTGCCTGGACATTTGCCCGGTGGGGGCCTTGGCGTTGCGTGGCGGGAAAGTCATGATCGATCTCGGGCGGTGTTTGTTTTGCGGGGCTTGCGAGAAGGCGTGCCCGGAGGGCGCCATCCGGTTCAGTCGCGATCATCAACTGGCCTCACGGGACAGGGAGTCCCTGATCCTGGATGGCCGGGCCCCGGCGCTGAAGTCGGAATTGGACAAGGCGAGCCGAAAACTGTTTGGCCGTTCGCTCAAACTCCGCCAGGTGAGCGCTGGCGGGTGCAATGCGTGCGAGGCCGACTGTAACGTGTTGAACACCGTTGTATTTGACCTGGGGCGGTTCGGAATCCAGTTCGTGGCGTCGCCGAGACATGCCGACGGACTGTTGATCACCGGTCCGGTGACGAAGAATATGGAATTGGCGCTCAGGAAGACTTATGATGCTGTCCCGGAGCCGAAACTGGTGATTGCCGTGGGCGCCTGTGCGATATCCGGCGGTGTCTATGTGGATCATCCCGAAACCTGCAATGGGGCGGATCGGGTGGTGCCCGTGGATGTGTTCATTCCGGGATGTCCGCCGCATCCCATCACGATTTTGGACGGATTGCTCCGGGCATTGGGGAAGGGTGAGGTGAATCATGACTGAATCGAAAAATGAGGCGGATACAGAAGTGTTGGGACAGGATCTGGGGGACAAGACAGGGAATCAGAACATTATGCCGGCCCGGTTTGTCTTTCCGGCGATTCTTCCGATCCTGCCCCTGATGAACCGCCCCTTGTTTCCCAAGATGATGGTGCCACTTAGCGTGGAGGATGATGCCCTCAAGTCGATGCTCACCGCCACGGCTGCGTCGTCGTCAAAGTTTGTCGGACTCATCCTGGCTAAGAATGAGACTGAGAATACGGGTCGTCCGATTCCCCGTAAGGCATCCGAACTTCATTCCGTTGGCGTGATCGCGGAAATACTCCAGACGAGCCAGTCCAATGCCGATGGATCACTCCAGGTTATGGTGGGCATTCTCGAACGGTTCAAGGTGGCGGAAGTCGTCTCCGAGAACCCCCATATCATGATCCGTCCGGATTAGGTGATCGAAACTGAGATGGCCGACAATGATGAACTGCGGGCCTACTCCCTGTCGATTATCACCGCCATTAAGGAATTGCTGAAACTAAACCCGCTCTTCAAGGAGGAACTGAATCTGTTTCTGAGCCGATCCAATATCCGGGAGCCCGGTCGCCTGGCGGATTTCGCGGCGGCGATGACGACGGCAGGAGGAAAGGATTTACAGGAGGTGCTCGCGGCGTTCAGCATCCGAGCCCGCATCGAGATCGTTCTGCTTCTTCTGAGGAAGGAGATCGATATTTCGCGTATCCAGGTCAAGATCGACAAACAAATCGAGGAGAAGGTCACCAAACAGCAGCGGGACTTTTTTCTGCGTGAGCAACTCAAGGCCATCAAGAAAGAACTGGGATTGGTCAAGGAGGGGAAGGAAACAGAACTGGATGAATTCAAGGAACGCCTGGCCCAATTGACACTGACTCCGGAGGCGAACGAGCGAATAACCGAGGAGATGGGCAAACTCGGAATCATGGATCCCCATTCCCCCGAGTTTGCTGTCAGCCGGAATTATGTGGACTGGCTGACGTCGCTGCCCTGGGGTGTTTTCAGCAAGGACAGTTTTGATCTCAAGAAAGCCGTCGGCATCCTGAATACCGACCACTACGGTTTGGAGGATGTAAAGGATCGTATTCTGGAATTCCTTGCGGTGGGAATTCTCAAAGGCAACATTTCCGGATCCATCATCTGTTTTGTGGGGCCGCCGGGAGTGGGAAAGACGTCCATCGGCCAGTCCATTGCGCGCAGTATCGGTCGCCAATTCTATCGTTTTTCGGTCGGCGGGATGCGTGACGAGGCGGAGATTAAGGGGCATCGCAGAACCTATATCGGGGCCATGCCCGGAAAATTTCTCCAGGCCATAAAGGTGTGTAAAACGCAGAATCCGGTGATCATGCTGGATGAGGTGGACAAGATCGGGGCCAGTTACCATGGCGATCCCGCCTCGGCCTTGTTGGAGGTTTTGGATCCCGAACAGAACAAGGACTTTCTGGATCACTACCTGGATGTCCGGTTTGACCTGTCCAATGTGCTGTTCATTTGCACCGCCAACCAGTTGGATTCCATACCGGCGCCGCTGTTGGATCGCATGGAGGTCATCAAGTTGTCGGGGTATATCCTGGAGGAGAAGATTCAGATTGCCTGCAAGTTTCTGATCCCCAAACAGATGAAAGCCCATGGGATCGCGCCCCGACAGTTGTCAATCAAGGCGGGGGCCTTGCGGGAGATTATTGACGGTTATGCACGGGAGCCCGGTGTTCGCGGCCTGGAGAACCATATCAAGAAGATTTGCAGGAAGGCGGCGAAGCGGATTGTCGAGGACAGGAAGGTTCGAATCACCGTATCGAGAAATGATCTCAAGGAGTTTCTCGGGAAGCGTCTTTTCTCCGAGAACGATCCCTTCAAGAAACCGCGTGTCGGCGTCGTGATGGGATTGGCATGGACCTCGCTTGGCGGCGCCACGCTGTATGTTGAGGCAACCCGTGTGGAAGCCAAGAGTCCGGGCTTCAAACAGACCGGCCAGTTGGGAAGCGTCATGGTTGAGTCCTCCGAGATTGCCTATACTTACATCCGATCCTGCCTCACCGGCAATGCGAAGGCGGCGGAGTTCTTTGAAAAGAGTTTCATTCATCTTCATGTGCCCGCCGGCGCGACGCCCAAGGACGGGCCATCGGCGGGCATTACCATGGCGACGGCACTGTACTCCCTGGCGATACGTAAACCCGTCCGATCCCATTT